>CAZXYA010000153.1:0-17022 GCA_964644655.1 uncultured Saprospiraceae bacterium
GGTTTTAATTTTAATTGTCATTTTAATTTTAATTTTAATTTTAATTTATTCCTGTGGAAGCTACACCTTCATCACCTCTATAAAAAATCAATAAATGACTAAATTATTATCAGAAAACGCACACCTAAAATTCCTTTTTTTTCTTTTCCTAAATTCCTCTTTTTTAATTGGGCAAATAGATACAGCGCTCTATCATGCAGTTATTGATAGTGACTTGGTCAAAGTGGAGCAATTGCTACAAGAAGGAAAAAATGTTCATGCCGTCGATACCAATGGTGCTTCTTTATTAATGTGGGCAACTGCAAAAGCAGATTTACCAATGGTCCAATATTTAATAAAACAAGGCGTATCTAGTGAAACGATGGGATTCATTCCAAATGGAAGAGATCGTCCTTATGGTAGTTTAATGGGTATTGCTGCAGGAAAAGGGAAACTGGCATTCGTAAAGTACTTTGTAGAAGAACTTAATTTTGCGGTAGACGAACGAGAATATCATCCCCAAACGAAGCTAAAAAAAGATGGCTATACACCTTTAGAAAGAGCAGCAGATTATTTGCACACAACAATAGTCGATTACTTATTGACCAAGGGCGCAGATCCCAAAAAATCTTGTGAACGACTTGGTGCCTATTATTTATATTTTAATGAATATTTAAAAGCAGAAAAATTACTTGTTTGCGGTATAGAACAGAAAAAGCAAGCCTATCAGTTAGCCCCCTCTGGCGTAGCTGCTTTCTACTATGGTATAGGTATGCATAATTTAGCTGGACTCTATCGAAAAATGGGGAGTTATGACAAAGCATTACCGCTTTATCTAACTATTTTAGAGGTGTGGGGCGGTTCTTATGGTAAGGAACATGAAAACACAATGATTACCTCTGATCGCCTAGCTATTTTGTACGAAGAAATGGGGGATTATGACAAAGCCCTACCGCTTTTTGAAAGATCAGTCGCCCTTTTTGAAAAAAAATTAGGCAAAAGTAGAGAATATGCGATTGGTTTAAATAGTCTTTCCACCTTCCATTTAAGAACAGACAATTATGAAAAAGCAGCTATGGGTTTTGAAGAAGCGCTTTCTATTCTTGATACGCTCAAAGGACAGGCGGTCAATTATCATCGAGTTCAAAAAAATTTAGCGGATACCTATATTGAATTACAAAAATTTGATGCTGCCTACCCTTTGTACAAAACCGCAAAAGCATTTTTTCGAGATAATTATGGTACAGATAACATAAATTATATTGATTGTCTAGAAGGCATTATCAAATATCAAGTGGCAACCAATAATTACGATGAAGGAATAATATTACAAGAAGCCATACTTAATGAAAAAATAACCATTTTAGGAGAAAAGCACCCCAACATCAGAAATAGTCAATTACGATTAGCCATCTTAAAAGAACAAAGTGGCGATTTGCTGGCGAGTAAGGCACTATATGAACAAATTATAGAAAGTGCGAATGGTCAGGTTCGTCAGCAATTCACTCATTTTAGTGAACAAGAACAAACTTTATTGCTAAATACTTTATCCAAAGCTTATAACAATTTCCAAAGTTTTAACTATCGACATCGAAATTTATCAGCAACTGCTTTTGAGAAAGAAATGCTAGTAAAAGGTTTATTACTGAATAATAAGGAACAATTACTAAGCAATTTAATGACTAATACCGATGAAAAAACGCAATCACAATATAAAGAATGGCAACAACTCAATAGATTTTTAGCCAGCCAATTAAGCTTACCTAAAAAAAATCAATCTCCTAATTTAGATAGTTTATTAACCTTAGCCAATCAACTGGAAAGTGAATTAGCCCGTAGTTCTGTTAATTTCAAGCATGAACGTGCTATTAATAAGTTTACGACCATTCAACAAAAGCTCAAAGCTAAAGAAGCAGTTATTGAGTTTAACAATTTTCAATATATTGTCAATGGTCAACCAACCGATAGTGTCTTTTATGCAGCCTTAGTTTTAAAACCGAATGATAGCCTTCCAGTATTCGTTCCATTATTTGAAGAAAAGCAACTTATCACTTTATTAAAGGCAAAGAAGAAAAACAATACACCTGATGATTTATACAGCATGATTCAACAACCAATCGCTGCCAATAGATCAAGGGGAGCAGCTCAATCTGCTACTTCCAGAGGAGCCAATAGTTTATATAGCCCTACATCCACTATGGGACTAACCCCTAAGGTCAAGACCAAAAATCAGCCTACCCTTCATCAATTAATCTGGCAACCCTTAGACAGCATTCTAGCAGATATAGCAACGGTGTATTATGCTCCGTCGGGTCTATTACACCGAATTAATCTAGCAGCAATTCCTGCTACCAAGGAAAAAATGATGATGGATCAATTCGAGTTAGTACAATTATCCAGTACTCGTCAACTCATGAGCAACCAGCAAGCAGAACGAATGGTTAATACGGCTGCTTTATTCGGTGGTGTCTCTTTTGATGTGGCTGCCAGCCAACCACCATCCGCAAGCGATAGTACGGCTAACAAAGGTAGTTGGAATCCGCTGACCTATACAATAGATGAAGTCACGGGAATCAATGAGCTATTATCTACTACTAATTTTACTACTCAATTATTTACTGGATCGACCGCTACCGAAGCTGCTTTCAAAGCTTTAGGCAGTAATAATACCCCATCCCCGAACATCTTACATATAGCCACACATGGTTATTTTTTTGCTGATAATCCGCTCAATGAAAAACAAGACAGTAGTCAGATGACCGCTTTTGAGTTGAATAAAAACCCTATGTTCCGTTCAGGGTTAATCCTTTCGGGAGGAAATTATGCTTGGCAAGGAAATATAGTGCCCATTGGTCAAGAAGACGGTATTTTAACCGCTTATGAAATTAGTCAACTAAATCTCAGGAATACAGCATTAGTTGTATTGTCCGCATGTGAAACAGGATTAGGAGACATTAATAATAGTGAAGGCGTTTATGGTTTGCAAAGAGCGTTTAAAATGGCGGGCGTCAAAAATATTATCATGAGTCTCTGGCAAGTACCCGATCGCCAGACTGCCCTATTAATGAATCGGTTTTATAAAAATTGGGTACAAGAAAAATTGCCTTTAAGAAAAGCTTTTACCAAAGCACAGGCAGAAATGCAGGTGATGGGCTTGGATCCTTTTTATTGGGCTGGGTTTGTTTTGGTGGAATAAAATAAAAATGGAACTACGGTAAAAGTGTGGGTAGCTATATATACATGACAACTCAGGAGAGTTGTGTTACCTTCTATCCTAGTGATGCCTAAGTAACACGACGCTCCTAAGTCGTACCCTATTTGATTAACTCATATCCAAAACAATTCAACTTCCCACTTTCATCCAAACCAGTAACTCAACAAAATAAACCTTTCTTAAAATGGAGGATACCCAAAATAGGTGTCCTCCATTTTTTTTTTGAAAAAAAGTAAAAAAGTATGTCACCTTTTATTAGCGATGCACCACTTATAAGCGAACAATCATTTAATCGGCTTAAAAAAATAAAAAAAGAGCCATTCACTTAAACCTATAAAATTTTACATTATGAGAAATTCAAAAATTGTTTTCGCTTTAGTTATCGCTACTATTTTTATGTTGACAAGTTGTCAAAAAGACGCAATTGAAGATCTAGATACAACAATGACTTCAACAACTCCATCTAATGCGCCACATACAGAGGAGTCCGTTTTTAAGGGAGAAGTCATCGCCTACCCAAAGGCATTACCTGCAAAAGATTTAGATATTAGTTTAGAAGTAAGCCCTTTAGAAGGAGTGGCACAAAGTAGAAATAGTACGATATACCTCACTTTAGGAGATGATCCTGTAAAAATTGATATTGACTGCGGACAAACGATTAGAAGTTCTACCAAAGGAAATGATAATTTATTCAGAAATAGTACTTATAATCAATTGGGGGTTAATGCAAACCTTAATGGAGGGGATCAAATTTATAACTTCTTTGTTGCACAAACAGATATAGTCACTATTGACCTTACAGATACTAGAGAAAACTTAGCTATGTTTTTGTATAAAGGCGATTATGATTTACAAAGAGGACGCGTTTCCTTAAGATATATCAGAGATTATACAACCTCAACTTCTCGATGGGGGGACCATTTAGGTCCGATTCAATTAACTGCAGGTAATTATATCTTAGTAGTGGATAGCGCACCAAATAGAGAAAGTGATTATACCTTAACAATAGATTGTCTGAATACGACTGACCCTTGTGATGATATGGAAGACTACTACCTTGGTGATATTTCTCCTCAATCTAGTAAATGGGAAAAATGGTCTAATAACTCAAGTGATGGAGAAGTTAGAGGGAATGGTGCAGGACAATACTTAATGGTTAAACGGAATACTAATGGCAGCCAACCAGATTTATTATACAAAACTGGTCGAAAAAATAGCGATAGCTATACTTTAAGCATGGATATGTGGATTTTTAGAGGAAAAGGTGGATATTTTAATATCCAAAAACAATTGAAGCATGAATGGGGTGGGCAAGTATATTTTTATGGAAATGGAACAGGCGAAGTTAAAATAAATGGTCGATCAATTGGCTTTAACTACCCGCAAGATACTTGGGCTAAGGTAGAAATTGACTTTGACTTCGATTATAATACCACCCGATTACACATTAATAACCAGAGAAAAGCAACTTGGTCTATTAGAGAACATTCACAAGGATCAAATGGATCTTACCAAATAGAAGCGGTTAATTTTTATGCTAATGCTAGTAATAGCGAAATGTTTATAGATAATGTATGCTTTGAGAAAAACTAAATAACTCCATCAATTTTTCAACCCTAAAAAACAGGAGAGAAGGCTGCTCACAAAGTGAGTGGCCTTTTTTGCATAAGGAAAAGGAAAAAATAACCAACGCAAATAATAAATACACGACCTAAGGAAAATCCGTTTGAATCCTTCTAATCCGTTCGATCTGTTTTGAATCCTCCTAGCTCGTCTGCGTAGAGCCTGCTCCGATGCATCGAAGTTTTTTTACGAACCCTCTTAACGCTAATTAAAAACGACTCAAGACTCCTCAAACAAATTATCCATTTCTTTCTCCGTAGTCCGTAATTTTTCCTGACAAAATTGGACTAACTCAGCAGCTCGTTTAACTTGTTCGGACAACTCATCAATACCAATAGCATTCGCTTCTAATTGAGCAACAATGGTTTGCAATTCTTCCATTGCCGATTTATAAGACAGTACTTTTTTACTCATTTACGGTGCTTTTGATTTGGTCATTTAATAATTGGGTCGTCAATATCATTCCTTTTTTTACTTGGCTCTTTTTAGTGACCACTTTTCCCTTAGCTGTGGTGATACTAAATCCTCTTTTTAAAGCAGTCTCAGGCGCTAATAATTGGGTTATTTTAGCCAATTGGGTTAAATCATTTTTGGCTAAAGCTAGACTATTTTTAGTCGCTAAGGGTAGTCTTTGGGCTAACTGATTTAAGGAGACTTTAGCTTCTTTGAGTTGGGTATTTCCTTGAAATTGAATCATCTTTTGCGCATACATTAGTTGATTTCTCTCGGCTTGAATTTGATAAGTAGCAGCATTAAAAATATAGTTTTTATATTCTAAAATAGTTGACTCAAAATGCAGCAAGCGATTGATTAAAAAATCGGCTACGGCAGTTGGTGTTTTTAGAGAAGTATGCGCTACTCTATCTAAAATTGTTTCATCTATTTCATGTCCAATTCCCACTAAGACGGGTAAGGGAAAATTGGCAACTGCTCTTCCCAATGCTAAATTATCAAATCCTGCCAAATCTAATTTAGATCCGCCGCCTCGAATCATAATCACCACATCATAATTGTCTTTTAGAAAGGCAATTTTTTTTAATTGTCGCAATACCTCTTTTTCCACATTTGCTCCTTGCATAGCTGCGGGAAATAATTGGTTGCTAAATTGATAGCCATAACTATTGGTGGCAATTTGATTGAGGTAATCTTGTAGGCCCGCAGCCGTTTCAGAAGAAATAATGGCAATGCGTTGAACAACGGTCGGTAAGGGAATTTGGCTATTGACTTCCAGTAAATTTTCTTGGCGTAAGGTTTCTAGGATTTGCTGTCGTTTGAGTTCCATTTGCCCCATCGTGTAACTAGGGTCAATGTCTTCAATCAATAATTTTAAACCATAGCGTTCATCGTACTCAATTTTTACTTGCAGCAATACCGCTACCCCATTTTGTAGTAATTCTCTTAATAGTTTTTTATGTTGGCGCCTTAATTGCCGATGCTTGCTCGCCCATAAAACCGCAGCAGATTGGGCAATAATATGCGCTCCTTCCGCTGATTTTTCAATTAAATTCAAATAATGATGTCCTCGACTCGCATTAATTTGCGCTATCTCACAGCGAATCCAGACGGCATCCTGAAAATTCAGCGCAAAAACCTGACGAATGTATTCGTTTAATTCAAATAAAGAATAGGATGATTGCATAAATAAAAGTGTAGTTTATACAATCGTAAAGGTAGGGAAAATTTGTTAGTTGCTAGTTATCCTAAAACAACTAGCAACTAGCAACCAGCAACTAGTCCACCTTCAACACATCAGGTACATTAATCGGCTGAACCACATTAGAAAGAATCGTTCCATTGTTTTCCATAACCGTTACCACCACTCTACGGTTGTATTGTCTACCAGAAGGGCTGTCTTGCCCATTTATATCATTTTTGGCGATTGGAGAAGTTTCTCCAAACTCGCTGGTAGTTATTCTATCTGCACTAATTCCTCTTGAAATCAAATAATTTTTAGCGGAACTAGATCGTCGCTGAGAAAGAGCGGTATTATAGGCTAAAGAACCTCGTGCATCTGTGTGGGCACTTAGGTCAACTTTATAATCTGAATTATCCTGCATTAAAGTTGCTAAATCATCTAAATCATTTCTCGATTTTACCCTTAAATTAGAACGGTCAAAATCAAAGAAAATGTTTTCTACATAAAGCGGAGCGCTACAAGAGGCAGAGCAGGTGGCTCGTTCTGCTTTTAAATCTATTACCTTGGCATATTTATAACCTTTGGCTAACATTTCTTTTTTTGCTGCTTCTGCTTCGGTTGCATCCGTAAAGTCTCCTAAATAATAACGGTACAAATCGTTGATATCAACCGCTAGTTTTACATCATCTACTTCATAAAAATAATCTAAGGGGACACTTTTCTCAAAAACCGAAATTTCTACTCGGTAATTATTTGCAAAAATAGATTGGTAGGTAAAAAATAAAATAGTGCAAAGTAATAAATTTTTCATGCTCGGACTGGTTATTTATACGGCTCATTAGGAAATAAAAAATTTATAATTTATTGACTTTTAGTAAAAAATACTTGTTTTTAATTTTTAACTAAAATATAATTTTTATACATTTTTATTTATTATTATTTGTAATAACAATAAAAACAATAACTTAAATAGTTATGAAATTATTTATATAACAATGAGCTTGGAGTTAATGAATATACAGATAAATATATTATTTAAATCCATTAATCGAAAGTCTTTGCAGTTCTTTTTTTAATACTTCTACTTTTTTATATATTCAATTTATTTGGATTGTTTGCCTTAAAACCAAAGACTAATAAGACCATTGAAATAATCAAAACAATATAACAAGCTAAGTCATAATTATTGTCTCCACGTTGTTCTGCCAAGCTAAAAATAGCAGGGCCTAAAGCACTTCCTGCTACGTTTAAACTCATCGCAAATCCACTAATAGCGCCTAAATGAGTTAAGCCAAAAAACCGAGGCCAACTGACATTCGTTAATACCCCATGTAAACCACTAAACATACCATTGGCAAAAATTAACAAATAAAGGCACCATGATATGGTCGCCAAATTAATCAAAGCATAAGCAGATAAAATAATCCCTAATAACGCCAAAAAAAGCAAATATTTTAATTGAATATAATCGCTTATCCAGCTGCCAAAAAAATGGAAGAATAAGGCGACAAAAGCGATAGGTACAAAAATGGCAAAAGCTTCGGTTCTACTTCGACCTACCTTTTCAAAAATATCCGCAATATGAAAAGTAATAGCTGTTACGTAAAGTCCCACTAAGGCCATTGTTAAGGCAAATACCCAAAAAATAAATGTGCCCCTAGCCTCTTTTAAAGTATAGTCTTTAGCAGGTAAAGCTTGCTTTTTATTTTTGGTTTGAAATAGTGGCCGTCCACCATCGGGTTTGCAGTTGGCATCTGCTGGATTATCTCGAAAAAAAATAAAAGCAAAACCGATAAAACAAAATGCCACTATTGCCAACTGCCATAGCGTCTGTTGCCAATTCGTCTGCTCTATCATTTGATTAAAAACTTGGGGAGCGATAGAAAATCCAAAGGAAATTGCCACTCCGCTCAGCCCATTGGCAAAGCCCCTGTTTTCTACAAACCATTTCATCAACATGGTTCTAGAAACCATTGTCAATACACCTTGTCCAGAAAATCTCAATAGAAAAAAACAGCTTGTAATGGTGGTAAAAGTAATAATCGCTGACGGTCCGTTAAAGAATTGAATAGCAATTGCATCGGCAATTTGGGCAGAAAAAGACACCAAAACGAGGGTAATTGCTAACAATAAAGCTGCTGCCATCGCAATTAATCGACTCCCATATTTATCATACAGTTTTCCTACTCGAGTCAGTAACATCGCACTAGCTAAAGTGCCAATTAGGTAAGCATTAGATAATTCTATCCGCTCAATTTTCAGCGCATCAATTAAATAATCAGTAAACACAGACACCCCCATCGTCTGCCCAGGAATGCTCATTAACACCCCAATAATTCCTACAATTAGAATCACCCAGCTATAATTAATTGGAAATTTGGACGGTTTGAAAGGAAGATCTTGGCTTAATAGGATTTTCATTGTTTATTAATTGACTGCTAAATTTCATCTATCGATGAATGAATTCGACGGATACCAATAAGTTTCTTAGTAAGATTTATAGGGTAAAACGTATTAGCAATATAGGTTGTACGGATTTAGCGGATTTAATACAGGATTCTTAATCTAGCCTTTAGAAAATCAGTAAAAATCAGCTCAATCCGCCTAATCCGTACAACCTATTTTTAACGGTACAACAAATTAAAACATGCTAAATCATTTGATTCTTTGAAGCATACATCTAAAATCCGTTGGACAAAAAACACACCCAACGGATTAGTTGCCCAACGGATAATTATTAATTTTCTTTCTGACTATCTAAATAGAAGTTAAGTGAATCCGCCAATACGCTGAAACAAACCTTATTCAAATAAAAATGCACAAAATCCGATAGCAGATTTTGTGCATTTAAAAGTATAAGAATCGCGCCATTCCCTAAAAGAAAAAGCGTCGTATATCTTGATAATTGGCAAATAAGACCAAGCCCATAACAATTACAAAACCAGCAATCGTGGCATATTCCATAAATTTATCACTTGGCTTTCTACCACTCACTACTTCGTATAATAAGAACATCACATGCCCACCGTCTAAAGCTGGAATAGGTAGTAGATTCATAAACCCTAAAATCAGGGATAAAATGGCGGTCATTTGCCAAAAACGTTCCCAATTCCAAGAAGTATCAAACATACCAGCAATCGACCCGAAGCCCCCTAAACTTTCGGAAGCCTTGATTTTTCCTTTGAAAATCTGTCCAAAGGCTTTAATCTGGTCGCCTAGGAAATTATAGCCTTTCCAATAACCTGCTGGCATGGCTTCTGCAAAGGAATATTCTTGGGTTTTAGTATCAAAAAAGAAAGTAGGTAGTTTTTGATAAGCGCCAATTTTACCATTCGCTTGTAAAGTCAGATTTTTTGTAATCGTATCTTTTTCATTTCGTAGGATAGAGAGCACAACAGGTTTGCTCTTATACTGATTAGCAATCGCTACGAAAATATCATAGAAAGGAGTAGCTTGCCCATTTAAAGCGATTATTTTGTCTCCTTCTTGCAATCCTGCTTTTCCTGCTGGCAAAGTATCGATTGTTTCCGAAACAATAAAAGGTAATCGAGGAATGTAAATTTGTGCATTTTTATTTTCATGACGAGATAAAATATCAACATACTTCTCATCAATACTAATCGTCTTATTTTGTCCATTTCTTTCTACTGTCACCGACTTAGCGTCATTAATAATAATTTCTCGCCTTAAAAAATTACCCCCAAATTTCTCCACAGGATTGCCACCTATAGCTAAAATTTTATCTCCATTTTGCAAGCCTAACTCCATCCCTAAAGAATCCACATAAATCCCATACGCCGCATTTTCATTCGGCAAATATTCTTCTCCCCAAGTCCATAAAACCATCCCCCATAAAAGAAATCCCAAAATAAAATTAACCGTCACTCCACCTAACATAATAATCAACCGCTGCCAAGCTGGCTTTGACCGAAATTCCCAAGGCTGTGGGGGCAATTTCATTTGTTCTCTATCCATACTTTCATCAATCATCCCTGATATTTTCACATAGCCCCCCAAAGGCAGCCAACCAATCCCATATTCCGTATCTCCTCTTTTAAATTTAATCAATTCAAACCAAGGATCAAAGAATAAATAAAATTTCTCTACTCTAGTATTAAACCATTTAGCTGGAAAAAAATGCCCCATTTCGTGTAGGACAATCAAAATAGACAAACTCAAAAAGAGTTGTCCTGCCATAACCACATAATCCATGTGTATTTTAATTTTTCTCTATTCTCCATAACGAATAAGCTGCTTTATTTTTTAACCATTTAGACATTAAAGTTCATTAAAGCATATTCTAAAGAAAACTATATGTACTAAAATGACTATATGGCAGAAAAAAGTAGTTTTTATGGTTGCTAGTGAATAGTTAATTTTCAAATTTTGAACCAATAATTTGGAGATAAAACGATAGTTTTGACCCCATTGTTTTGCTCGCTTGCAAAAGTAGCATATTTTTGGTTCAATGTTTTATTAATAATCGAGTGTCTAGTATAGGTTGTCGATTTTCTGGAAGAATAACCAGTCAACTAGCAACCAGCAACTAGCAACCAGCAACCAGTACCAATGATTTTATTTTACACCAATACGATTGACGGAAATATTGCTCGCTTAGATACCGAACAAGCCAGGCATTGTGTACAAGTTTTACGCAAGAAAGAAGGCGATGCCATTTCTTTTGTGGATGGAACGGGCGGTTTTTATGAAGGACTTATTCAAGAAACAGGCAAAAAAAAATGTATTATTCAAATCCTTAAAACGCATCATGCTTATCATAAGCGACCTTTTAAGGTACATATTGCTATTGCCCCAACTAAAAATATCAATCGGCTAGAATGGTTTTTGGAAAAAGCGACGGAAATTGGGATTGATGAAATTACCCCTATTATTTGTAATCATTCGGAGCGACGAAAGATTCGGACTGACCGCTTGCAAAAAATACTCATCGCTGCCATGAAGCAATCCTTAAAAGCGTACTTGCCACAATTGAACGAAGCCCTCCCTTTTAAACAATTTATTCAAATTCCCCGTACTAATTATTCTAAATACATTGCTCAAGGCGCAGAAAATATGCCCCTAAAAGACAACTACCAAGCACCAAACAACGTTTTGGTAGTAATCGGCCCAGAAGGAGACTTTTCTAAACAAGAATTGGAAGCTGCTTTTGCTAATGGTTTTCAAGGGGTCAATTTAGGCAAGAGTCGATTGCGGACAGAAACAGCAGGGATTGTGGCTTGTCATACATTGAATTTGCTAAATACAGGATGACCCGATTATGCAGGATTCACAAGATTGAATATGAATTTTATCTTGTCAATCCTAAAAAATTCTGTCATCCTGTAAAAAAACATACGGATGAAAAATATACTCTTTTCTTTAACAACTTTATTTATCTTTTTTGGATTTACCACTAATTATCAATCTACTGCTGCCCTAAAAATGGGCCTATTAAAATACAACGGTGGAGGGGATTGGTATTCTAACCCAACTGCTTTACCTAATTTGGCTACTTTCTGCAACGAGGAATTGGGAACTAATTTTGATAGAGATTATGGAACAGTAGAAGTAGGCAATGCTGCCTTATTTGATTATGCCTTTTTGCACATGACAGGGCATGGAAATGTCGTTTTTTCAGATTTTGAAGCAGAAAATTTGCGTAATTATTTAATTGCAGGTGGCTTTTTGCACATTGATGATAATTATGGAATGGATCCTTATGTGCGAGCAGCGATGAAGAAAGTATTTCCAGAACAAGAATTTATTGAATTGCCTTTTGAACATCCTATTTATCATCAAAAATTTGAGTTTAAAAATGGAGTACCCAAAATTCATAAACACGATGATAAGCCTTCCCAAGGTTTTGGACTTTTCCACGAAGGTCGCTTGGTTTGTTATTATACTTATGAATCGGATTTAGGAGACGGTTGGGAAGATCAAGAAGTACATAAGGATACACCAGAAGCAAGACGAAATGCCTTGCAAATGGGGGCTAATATTATACAGTTTGCTTTTGAGCAGTAAACTGGATGCTTGATGTTGGATACTGGATGCCAGAATCGAGTATCCAATATCTAGTATCTAGTCATTTAATCACTTTTAGGCTCAAATCTAAACTAGTCGCTGAATGCGTCAAGGCGCCTACAGAAACGTATTGCACCCCAGATTTAGCAATCTCTCTTACCGTATAAATATTCACCCCACCAGAAGCTTCTGTTTCAAAACGTTCTCCAATAGTCGCTACGGCTTCTTTTAAAAGAGGAACTTCAAAATTATCTAGCATAATTCTATCCACCATTCCAATCTCTAGTACTTTGTGTAATTCTACTAAATTTCGGACTTCTACGGTAATTGGTAAAGTTTTACCCGTTTCTTTAAAATAAGTATGAACGGCTTTAATGGCTTCTTGAATACCACCGCAAGCATCAATATGATTGTCTTTAATCATAATTCTATCATACAAACCATAACGATAGTTCGTACAACCACCAACCTTTACTGCCCATTTTTCTAAGAATCGTAATAAAGGCGTTGTTTTTCTAGTATCTAAAACAATTACAGGCAAATCCTCTACTTCAAATTTAAACCTATTAGACATCGTCGCAATGCCACTCATTCGCTGCATGGTATTTAAAACTAAACGTTCTGCTTTTAGTAAAGCTTGAGAATTACACTCCACTTCAAACGCAATTTCACCATAACGAATCGCCTCTCCATCTTTTTTAAAGAGCGAGATTGTTGAGGTTGGATCAACTCTTTTGAAAATGCGTTCAGCTAGTTCTATACCAGCAATTACCCCATCGTCTTTAACTAATAATTTTGCTTTTGTTCTTGCTGCCGCAGGAATGCAGGCTAGGGAAGTATGGTCTCCGTCTTGAACATCTTCTTCAAGCGCGCTGTCAATAAAGTTATTGATGTAGTCTTCATTTATTAATCCGCCAGTCATGTTTTTATTGTCTTTTGTGAGTCTTTTAAGTAGTACTTAGTAACAAGAATTTTGAAGGTTGAATGATTAATTTTGAAGGTAATTTCCTATAGGTTAACCAATCTTCTAACAAAAAAACCTAAATTTGACTTAATTAAGTACCTCTTTTTGGAAAATTCGCACGAAGATAAGCATTTTAAGGTTTAAATGCTTAAAAAAGAAAGCCCAAACGAATCGTCAAATTCTTAATAATCCCTTTAGAATCTTCTCTAGTTATCCCGTCCGATTTTAAACCTGAATTATCCGTAACATCGGTAAATCCTTGTCGATAAATGATACCACCAACCAAAGCCGTACTCTCTGATAAGGTGTATTGTACACCACCACCAAAACCCCAAGTCAAGTTAAATAAATTGACATCTTCCGTAATATTCTCTCGTTCACTATCTATGGTCGTACCTGTTACATCTCCTCTAGCTTGTAATTTAAAACCTAAACTAAATATAGGGATTTCTGCAAAATAGCGCAGGTAACCAAATTCTTTAGTACGCAATTTTATGCCAAAAGGAATTTCTAAATATTGAATATGGTATCTTAAATTTACGCCATCGGGCAAATCATGCAAAGCCAAATCACTCAGTTCTGAGTTTGGCCATAAATCCCCCCCTATTTCATGTCGCAAAGTGCCTCCTTGGTTAAAAGCAAAATTAATACCGCTGACAATCGCATAATTCTCTCGAAAATAGTACTCGCTGACCATTCCTAATTTTAAGCCTAAATTTACGCCATTCCCATTAACTAAATTATCATCCGTTGACATCCAACTAAAAGAAGGGCTTAATTGGAAACCGAGTCTCAATTCTTTATCAAAATCTAAATTTAATTGACTAAAGCCAATCGTGGTCATTATCGAAAAAAAGCTAATAATTAGGACAATTTTTTTCATCTTATGATGGTTGTGTCTATGATAATTGTTTATAGTAGTAATAACTTACAAAACGCACAAAAGCACTACTTTATGCTATTAAGAAATAATTTTGCGCTATTTTTTATATTATTAATAATTTTAAATTGTTTTTTAGCTTGTTCAAGCGACAAAGATAAGAACATTCCAGATGTTAGTGAGGTAGACGTTCATATAAAGGTAAATAGATTTGATCAAGATCTATTTGCCATTGATACCAATCAAGTGGCAGCAGGCATTGAGGCCTTAGAAAAAAAATATCCCAATTTTACTGATTTTTATTTAACAAGGGCGCTGCAAATCAAAAAACCTTGGGATACAACTGGTGCCTATCGAGAATACACTAAAGGCTTTTTAACTTATCCTTTTGTCAGAACCCTACATCATAAAGTGGATTCTGTGTATGGCGATTTTAAACCTATCGAAAAAGAATTAAAGCAAGGTTTTCAGTTTTATAAACATTATTTCCCTCAAAAAGAAGTGCCCGAATTCTATACTTTTATTTCTGAATTCACTTATGGCATTGCCATTCCTCCCAAAGGGAATGCTATAGCAATAGGCTTAGACCTATTTTTAGGAAAAGACTTTGAATATTATTACTATCCGCCTTTAAGTCTGCCTAAATACGTTGTACGTACCAATGATAAAGCCCATTTATCTTCCAAAATATTTAAGGGGATAGTCGATGATTTAGTTGGTCCAGTCAAAGGCAATCGCTTTATTGACCATATTATTAACAATGGCAAAAAAATGTATGTGCTAGATCATCTTTTACCTTATGCGCCTGATAGTATTAAACTGGGTTATACCGCCAAACAAGTCAAATGGGTCAATGCTTTTGAGTTAGATGTTTGGGGCTATATGCTTAAGGAAGAACTGATGTATTCTGATGACTACCAAAACTTTAAATCGCTTGTAACACCTGCGCCTAAATCTGCTGGGCTAACAGAAGAATCCCCTGGAGAAGTCGGCAATTGGATGGGTTGGCAAATTGTCAAAGCTTACATGCAGCGAAATCCAGAGGCGACTATGCAAGATTTGCTTGCTATGGAAGATGTCCAGGAAATTTTGACTAAATCTAGGTATAAGCCGAAGAGACGGTAATCTGTAATTCTAAGTCAACGGCAAAGCAGCAAACCATTCAGCCAACGCTTTCCAATAAGGGATTTCCACTCGACCAAAAATAATAAATTGAATCACAAAATATAGTCCTAAAATAAGCGGAAAAACCCAGCGTCCTCGTTTTTCTTTTCGTTCTCGAATAATGAGCCCGATTAAAATCAAATCCATAATCAGCACCGTTAGAATATAAGGAGGAAGCGGAAAAGAATCAGGCAATACATTATTTAAAAATCGAACTAAAGCGGGTTCTAAAAAAGGAATGGCTGTGGCAATCATCGCCCTTGAATGAATTGCTATGTCTTTTCGATGATAAATGGCAATGCCATAAGCCACCAACAAAACCACAATATCTTTAAATGGTATAAATAATCCTCTTGCCAAATTGGTTTCAAATTCTGCTCGATGGTGGGCTAATAATGCTCCAGCGATAATCACCAAGGGAAATAAAATATAAGAAGCCTTCCCTATCAAACGATGAAGTGATAATTTTCTTTTTCTAATTAAAATAGGTTGAACAATCAAAGCAAATACCCAAAGCATCATTACCGTGGCATGGGCATGAATATATTGGGTAAAACTCGCCGTTCCATCAAAGAATTTAGCAAAATAAGAAGGCCAAAAGCCAAGGATCGCCATGATCAATAAAGCGACCAAATAAATACCCGCTTTATCAAATTGAATCTTTTTAGTTGCTTTGGTAGACATAGTCTTGGTATTTCGTTAGGTAAAATAATGCTTAAAGCTACCTACTTTCTTAGTAAAAACTTAGCACAAATTATTCAAAAAACTGGATTTTTTTGACAAGTGTTTCCCAATCAAAAAAAATGCCGCTACTCCTTCTTAATAAATATTCAAAAAATGGCGTTATTTTTGGCTTTCATTCCTTAAACGAGGTATCATGACACTTAAAGATTTTTTTGATTTATTAGCTGTTAATCCATCCTATATTATTGGCTTTTTTCTACTCATTCCACTAGCTGCCTTTATCGGTACGGTCATAGGCAAGGGAGAAGAGGATGAAACAATTTGGCAATTTTACTATTCTACACTCATTTATTTAGCGGCGGTGCCAGGCATTTTCTCCGTTACCTTGAATATTTACCTATTTTTATTTGAAAGAAGAAGTGTCATGGAAGCAGATGTTTTCACTCAAATCCTGCCCATCATTTCTATGTTTGCCACTTTAATGATTATTCGGAAATCGGTTAACCTCGATAAAATCCCAGGGTTTGGTAAATTATCTGGTTTAATCTGGATGGTAGGCGCTGTTTTATTGATTATGTGGTTCATGGAAAAAACAAGAATTTATGTCTTTTCTTATATGCCTGTACAATATGTCTTCTTTATTTTGATTGGCTTAATCGTCGTTTTCCGAATGGGATGGGGTCGGTTGAGTAAGCCTTAGAAATAAAACTCAATTTACCTCACAATTCTTCCAAATGAACCGTAATTTTGCCAACTCATCATTCATCATTTATAACTCATAACTTTTCGATGATTAACATTGCGAATGTTTTTGTGAAATACGGAGATAGGGTTTTATTGGATAGTGTCAACTT
>CAZXYA010000154.1:0-16999 GCA_964644655.1 uncultured Saprospiraceae bacterium
CCTGCTACTTCAAAATTAGCTTCCGTTTGTATGCGCACTTGTAATGGTGGCGTATGAATAGTTAATAGTTCCTGTAGCGTACTTTGAATAATAGGTAGTTCGGTTTTCATATTTTATCTATTTTTTTAATAGGAATTCTGGAATCGTAGGTAAGGTTTCAATAGCAACTTGAAAATTAAGCATTGATATGGTCTTCACTTGTGTCATGCGAAGATAAGCTGCTTCCTGTCCTTTTTCTTGATAAATCCTGCTATTTTGCAAATCTTTATCTTTTCTATAGACACTTGGACTAACTAGATATCTAGCCTTAAATTGTCGAGAAAATTTTCTGCTGCATCAAACCTACATTCACGGGCAATGGTACTGACTTTTTTACTTGCATGATGTTTTAATAAGAAAACGGCTTTTTCTAGTCGCAATCTCAAAATAGTTTCATAAGGTGTTTCCCCTTGCATGGCTTTATAAATGCGCTGAAAATGAAAAGGCGAGAAATTAGCCGCTTTCGCCACCTCTAAAATAGGTAGTTTATTCCCTAAATTTTGATTGATATAAGCGAGGGCTTGATTGATTTTTACTTGATAATATATATTGGTATCCAACACATTTACTTTTAATAGACCATTAGACAAAATACTAGAGAAATCCGTGGTTAAAAAAACATAGAAAACAGCGGATTAAATAAACAATGGATTTAAATATACTAAAATTTGAAGGTTAAGAATTAGAATTTTATGGAGTAATTGAAAAATGGAACTTTTTTCCAATAATAATAGTTATATATTTGCGCTTCCCGAAAAGTCGGGAGCTATCTGACGAATGGTTATTTGACGAATTTATCGTTCATCATTTATCATTCATCATTCCATCGGGGCCGTATTGGAATCGACAGGAAAGATTACTTTATAGTAAGCATGTCGGGGCAAGATTGTTTACCCTGTTAAAAAATAATAATCAAACCATTTTAATTGGCAATCGTCAATTAGCTATGGCTGCCTAATTCTAGGAATTAGCATGCCATTGAGTTCTGCGCTTGACGCCTACTACACAGCGTACTACTCATCAACCAACCCGCAGGCTAGTCGGAGGGGACTAATCCGTCCATTCGGCGAAATTAAGGATTTAAGGTAAAAATTGGTTGGTTACAGCACCTAACTTTTACTCGAAAATCTAAGCAGTGACTAAGCATGTAGAAGGCTATAGGGGGCTTTGTCTGGACGAGGGTTCGACTCCCTCCGGCTCCACAAACTATACTTAAATGTTTGACGATGTAAAAAATCTGAAATCATACATCATCAATCATCAATCTGTTAATACACTTTAGGCAGATTTATGATTTAAGATGTACGAACTATGATTTAAGATTTGGCAAATATCGCCTGATTTTTGGTGTTAAACCATTAGTCGTACAAAAAGTAAAATTATAGAAACCTCACAAATATTGATTTTGTGAGGTTTTTGTATTTTTTGCTTTTAACAAAATATAAACCTAAATTTACATATCGACCAATAGCTTAGTAAATCATTAATATGCCTTCTTCTGCTTTCAAAATACAACTCAATCAATTATCTCCTGCTTTCATTCAAGAGATGAAAGAAAAATATGGGGAGGCAGAATTAGAAATAAAAGTCAATAGAAAGCCTGATTTTATTCCTTTAAAGGAAGCCGAGTTTTGGGCGATTATTGATTTGTTGGATTGGGACAAAGAAACGGATGATGCAATTTTAGCTCCGGCTATCCAGCAATTAAAAAATAGCCCTATTGCTCATATTTATGCATTTGAAGATAAACTTTCCGAAAAATTATATCAATTAGACCAGCAAAAAATGGCCGAGAATATAGGAGAAAATGCTTATCAAAAAGATAAATATTTCTCGGTAGACCTTTTCCTATATGCCCGTGCTTGTGTGGTGGCTAATGGTAAAGCCGCCTTTGAAGAAGTGCTAGAAAACCCCCTATCTATGCCAAAAGGCATCACTTTTGAACCTTTACTTTCCTTGGCGGCAAGGACTTATGAATTGAAAACAGGTAGAGTCTTTAATTATAACCCATCTCCTAACTACGAAACCTACTCCAATCAACAAGGTTGGAAAGCCTTTTTTGCACCTTTGTTGATATCAGCTAAAATTATCAATTATGGTGTAAACACTCACTATTAATATTAGAGCCAGGAGAGATAGTGGTAAAGATAGTAGATTACTATTTTATCTTTATTTTGCGTTGGGCCATAAGGTAAGTAAAGTTTCTTTCAGGATTGTTGAATTTATATGATTGTTGCTACGGCAGTAATATTTCAGAAGACCTATTTTGTATGAAAAACGAAGGTGTCAATAGGATAGATTTAGAAAGGGGGCGACAAAAATTGACTAGCAAGCATATTAAATTTTTGGAAGTTGATAATTATAATGGATTCATGATTTTCTTTAATTATCAATTTGATATGGACTCTTTGGTTCGGGTTGTTGTTTTGTGATAAGATATTTGATTACTTGTAAAAATCTACTGAAGAAATAAAACCTTTTAAGTGATTTTTTGGATGGTTAATTATTGAAACAAATTTACACTAAAAATTGTATTAATGGTAGATATTGTTGGGTTTTTAGTTACTATATCACAACCACTTTCGTCTAATTTACTACCGAATACTGTTTTTTATAGTTTAAAAAAGCCTATTAATTGAAATTTTTTCGATAAACTATTGTTTATTGATTAAATTGGTATAGATTTGTTTACTTATTACAATAAATCATAGAACATTTATCCATTTGAATACTAATCATCTACTCGTAAAATCTCAACAAAATAGAGTTGCATTCACTCATCTTAAAGACGTTAATGTTTTTGCTCCTTCCATTCATTGTGGTTATTACTCTTGTTTACAAAAGATTATGGGTATTCTAATGGAATATTATACAGATACGTATGAAGCAAGGCATAAATTAAAAGGAAAGAAGGGTAATACTCATCCTTACTATATTGATGAATTTTCAGATATTTTCTACAAGAAGTGTGATAAACACGATTCAAATGTCATAAGAAAAAATTTAAAAGACTTAAAACAGTTTCGTATAGATTCTGACTATGAAAATTTACAGATAACCGAAGCTAAAGTGAATGAAGCCGAAAAAATGATTAACGAATTTCATAGGATAGTAAAAACTCATATGCATTTATGAAATTAGAAAAATTTATAGATTTCGTTTTTGACAAAATTAAAATTCAATTCCCAAATGCCTATATAGGATATGAATTAAAAGAAAATACAGGTACGCATTTCTTTCAAGTAACTCCAAAATCTATACATGACAAAGAAGCATTTATAGACCTAGACTATGAGTTATCCCTTCTATTTCGTAAAAACGATTATGATGGAGATTTTTGCATTATTTCCGAAAATGCTTTAACAGAGTTAAATCCGAGTAAAACGAGTTATCCTGAATCAGATTATAGTTCGATAACAACAGAATTCATATTAGAATTCATGAACTTACTTGATGAAGATTTTAAAAAACAAGACACTACCCTAATAGATTCCAAGTTGGACACATTAAAGCTATTTGGTTTTACTGCTCCAGATACAGTAGTCAATTCTAAATCTCCAAGGTTATCAATATATGAAGGATATGAAGAAGAAAGGTATAATGACCACAAAAGTTCGGGATATCAAACATTAGCAAAGGCAGCATGAAAACAGAGAAGCAAACAATTAGCTTAGAGAATATAACTTTAATGGATTTAAGGTTTTCTCTAGGGCATTTTACAGCAAACCATTCTGATAAAATCAGAATGAATATAAACACTTTTAATCCTAATGTAGAAGAGATAGATGGAGAATTCTCAACTATTTTAATGATAACTCTTTTACATTCAGAATTTGAAGATTTTAAGGTAGCAGTAAGAGTAAAAGGAAATTTTGAAATATGTGGAGAATTTGATTTTGAGTTAGAAGATTTTATGAATATTAATGCTCCTGCTATTATTTATCCATATGTACGTCAAATCGTAAGGCACACAAGCTTAGAATCAAACCAACCAATAATTTTACCAGTTGTAGATTTTGTGGCTTTACATGTAGCTAAAAATAAGGATAAGGAAAGATAAGTATAATGGTTTGTATAAAAAAGCCCTTTAGCTAAATATATTTACTAAAGGGCTTTTTTACTGTAAGCTATGATGGCTATGAATTAATTTTTTATCCTAGTGAGCCAGCAGCTGCACTCAAATTATTTTTAGAGAAATCAATACCTTCACCCCATCAAAAAAACTAAAACCAACAACATGAATAAACCAACCACCTTCTTAATCATCATCATTTCCCTATTCCTATCCTGCCAACAAAAAGAAACCCCAACTACAAAACCCAAAATAGCCATAGCAGGTTTCGCCATAGAATCCAGCACTTTCTCCCCAGCCAAAACAGAAGAAGCCGCCTTCCATGCCCGTTACAAAGAAGGCATATTCTATATGTATCCATTTTTAGACAAAAAAACTGACTTGAGGCAACAAGTAGATTGGTATCCAACGGTCAGAGGGCATGCTTTGCCTGGAGGCATTGTCACTAAAGAAGCCTACGAATCCTTATTGGGAAAAACAATAAAATTATTGCAAGAAAATTTACCTTATGATGGGTTATTTTTAGATATTCACGGGGCAATGAGTGTAGAAGGATTGGACGACCCAGAAGGAGATATGATTACTAGAATTCGAGAAGTAGTGGGAAATAACACCATGATTTCTACTTCTATGGATTTGCATGGAAATGTTTCGCAAAGATTGGCAGCAGCGACTGATTTAATGACCTGTTATCGGATGGCACCACATGAAGATGCGATGGAGTCTAAAAAAAGAGCGGTGACCAATTTGGTGGAAAGATTGGCAAGTGGCAAAGGCAAACCCAAATATAAAGCATGGATAAAAGTGCCGATTTTATTACCAGGCGAAAAGACCAGTACTAGAGTAGAACCAGGGAAAAGCCTTTATGCCAAAGTTCAGCCATTGACGGAGCAAGCAGGCGTGATTGATGCCGCTATTTGGATGGGCTACCCTTGGGCAGATGAACCTCGAAATCATGGCGTCGTAATGGCAATTGGCGATGATAAAACCCAAGTATCCAATGCCGCTGAAACTTTAGCTAAAGCATTCTGGGCGGCAAAAGATGACTTTGAATTTATCGCTCCAACAGTAGATTGGCCCGAAAGTATTCCCGCAGCCGTCAAGAGTGATAAACGACCTTTTTTCATTAGCGATATGGGCGATAATCCAACCGCAGGTGGAGCAGGAGATGTTTCTTGGACTTTAACGGAAATTTTAAAAGATAAAAATTTAGCAACGAATCCAGATTTGACGGTGATTTATGCGTCTATTCCAGGGCCAAAATTAATAGCCGAAGCCTTGAAAGTTGGTAAAGGTGGGCAAGTGTCTGCGCCAGTTGGAGCAGCCGTAGATGACCGTTATGCACCACCTGTTCAATTAACAGGAACTGTGGAAGCGATAAAAGAAGGCGATAAAAATGCGGAAGTAGAAGTGGTGGTCAAAGTGAATAATATCAACGTTATCGTTACCAAAAAACGCAAGCCTTATCATTATGAAAAAGATTTTTCCGAGTTAGATTTGGATATTAGAACGGCGGATATTGTCTTTGTAAAAATCGGCTATTTAGTGCCTGAATTATACAATATTCAAAAAGGTTGGTTAATGGCATTAACCCCTGGTGGAGTGGACCAAGATTTGCATCGCCTAGATTACCAACGGATTCAGCGGCCTATGTTTCCTGTAGATACTTTTTCGGTGGAGCCTGATTTGTCGGCTAAATGGATGTCTATTGTCCAATAGATAAATTTTTTTTGATTCCAATGGCAGCTCCTTTGTCTTTATTGCTTACTATATTCATGCATTCAATTGGACTTGGAGGAAGCTATAAAATATTATGATTGAATGTCTACAAATAAAGGTAGAGGCTTAATTATTCGTAATAAAATCTACCCTAATTTTCTTTTGGGTATTCAAATCAATAATATATTGAAGCACACCTAATAATTTGGAGAGATTGGCAATAGGATACCGATTTTTATCAATAGTAATCGTTTTTCCTTCCAATTTTAAGAATATCCATTCATGTCCACTTGTACAAGCACCATAAATCGTATCAATTATTGTATCCTGTTTTTGGTTAAATATTCTAGCACCAATTAATTGTGCAGCGGCTTGTGCCAAAGAATTTGGATTGTCAATATCTCCTCTTTTAGCTTCCGTAATACTAACAACAGGTGCAATTAATTCTTTAGAACCTGGTGCTTTGGCAAAAAGAAAATCACATTCCCCTGTTAAGCCTTTAGATTTATCAGCAACTAGTCGCTCACCAGAAAACAATTCAATCGTCTTTCGATTATTGAGTTTGATTTCTTGTAAGATTGGAGAAACAAGTGCTTCTGAAATAGCTTTTTCGGTAGTTAAAGGAAATTCTTTAGCGATTTCTAAAGAACGTAGTAAATGTTCGGAAGGTGCTATATTAGGCAAATCTGTTGTAAACAATTGTGCGGTTGTTTGTTTAATGCCAAATTTCCTTTGTAGATCAATGAATTTGAAATCTTTATAGGCCATAAAATCTTTTATAGACAAATATAATCCTTTTTTACCAAAAAGAAATCGTTTTATTACTGTTCCTAAACGAAGCTTATGCCAATCAAATTAGTCGAGATTGGAATACTTCCCCCGCAACCTATCCCGACTCTCCAACAACTTCCGCCGAACTTCCCCAATAGCGGCCCATTCTCGTCCTTTCTCCCCATGTTCAATCCCACAATACCCCCGAAAACCAGCATCCAAAACAATACTTAACATGCGGTCATAATCCAAAGGTG
The DNA here is from genome assembly GCA_964644655.1 of uncultured Saprospiraceae bacterium. GTDB lineage: Bacteria > Bacteroidota > Bacteroidia > Chitinophagales > Saprospiraceae > JAFMDF01. The sequence continues at coordinate 6,859 of CAZXYA010000154.1, forward strand.
ATTCATTGCCTTTATCATCCCAAGCAATCGGCTTGACACTTACACTTTTGGCTAAAGGCATTAATTCAGCTACGCCTTTATAAGCATCATAAGAAGTAATTGCTCCTGTATCTTTATTTTTATAAATTCGGAAATTGCCAAAATCTGGTAAAGTGCCTGCCTTTTCATGATTGGCTAATTTCATTACACCCATTAACCATTCCGCATTACTAGAATTGCCACCATGATTTTCTATCAATACATTCAAATCGAACTGGTCCGCATATTTACAAAGCTGATGTAAACCATCCGCCACTAACTTTTTGGATTCTTCAAAATCATCTGGTGGACTGCCCCAACTACCGCCACTAAAGCCATTCACTCGGATAGAGTGACAACCTAAATATTTGGCAGCTTCAACCCACTTTTTGTGATTCTCTACCGTCTGCATTCGTTTTTTAGCATCAGGGTCGCCCAATGCGCCTTCTCTATCACACATAATTAATAAAGAGCGAACACCTTCTGAATCTGCCCTATCTTTCATTTCCCTCAGAAAAGCTTTATCAGTCGCTTTATCCATGAAAAACTGATTGACATATTCAATGGCATCAATCCCATTTTGACGGGCTAGAATCGGGAAATCCAAATGCTTCATTACCCCGCTAAATAAAGAGCGATGAATGGACCATTCTGCTAAAGAAATTTTGAAAAGTGGGCCACTAGCAGGAATCGTTTCTGCTTGACTATTGACTGCTAGACTTAAACCTGCAGCCGTTAAAGCCGTATTTTTAATAAAAGTTCTACGTTTTAAATTAGACATAACTTTTGGTTTAGGGCGGAGGGCATAGAGCGAAGAGCGAGGAAACCCCTCTACCCTCCGCCCCATGCCCTCTGCCAATTAAACAACTTTCATATTGACCGCATCCCAACGATAAGCCTTGCCATTTTGGCTACTCATATTCGCTAGTAGGGTAGGGGCGCAGGCTCTAAATCCATAAGCTGCATCCTCATATATTTGACCGCCATTACGAATTACCTCCGCAAAATGAGTATAATGAGCAATTCGATTATTAACATCAGGGGCGGTAAATTCCATGGTTCTATTATAATCGTATTGGTCCAAAATAGGTATCCTTTTTTGATATTGCTCGTGTTCTTTGGCAAAAGCTGCTTGCTGTGCTTTGGAGAAAGTCCGCACGGAATTATAGCCTTCTACCAAATCTTTAGTGCTTGGTTGCCATCTTTTAGACCCTTTTACTGTCAATTTACCCCATTTTACTTCAATGACCCCATCACTTCCAACAAATCTAAAGGTATATCCACCGCCACTCCCATCGGCAAAATTGGCTTTTAAAATTAAGGTAAAAGCATCGTGATTAGCCGTTTCTGGATATTCCAATAATGCATTAATCACATCAGGGGCTTCTCTGCCATCGTTCCAATATCGGACGCCACCACTTGCCATTACTTGAGTTGGTCCGAGGGCATCTAAAACATAATGCAGCCCCGTCATTCGATGTACAAACATATCCCCAGAAACACCCGTACCATAATCCCAGTATTTTCGCCATCGGAAAAATCGGTCGGCATCAAAGGCAATTTTAGGCGCATTGCCTAGAAACATATCCCAGTCTATGGTTTTAATAGAGGCATCCGTCGGAATACTATATTGCCAAGCGCCACTTCCATTATTTCGACTGACCTGAGATTCTACAATAGTTAACTGCCCAATAGCTCCCTCTTTAATTAAAGCTTTGGCTTTTTGCAGCATGGGGTCTCTAAATTGTTTGCTCCCAACTTGTAAAACTTTACCCGTTTCCTTTTGCGTATTTAAAACCCTTAAACCATCTTCAATTTTTTGCACCATTGGCTTTTCTACATGCACATGTTTGCCTGCTTTCATCGCATCTATCGCCATTTGTGCATGCCAATGGTCGGGTGTATTGATAATGACGGCATCTATATCAGAACGACTTAAAATCTCTCGATAATCTCTAGTCGTCTCAATATGATTGCCGTAAATTTCCTTGGTTCTAGTCAATCTACTTTCATATACATCTGCTGCTGCCACAAACTCTACACCTGGTACTTTTATCATATTATCCATGTTGATAAAGCCAATAATGCCCATGCCAATAGCCCCAATTCTTATGGTATCATTAGCAGAAAATTTTCTAGCTGGATGTATGGCTGGACTTGCATTGGTCGTGCCGATTATCCCTGTGGTTGCTGCAGAAGTAGCAGAAAGCGCTTGGAGAAAGGTTCGTCTTTTCATGTTGTACACCAATTTTGGTTAGGAGATTTCCTTTAATTAATTGGTAAGAAAACCAAATTTTTAGCAAAAAGGAAAAATGATGGATTATTTTTTAATTTTAATTTTCTTCTGTAGTTAAATTGGTAGCACAGGATTTATCCTGTCCCGTTTCAAGGTCTTTAGACCTTGGCGTCGCTTAACTAATTTTTTAAATAATACAACAAATAGATAAGGCCAACCTGAAGGTCGGCGAATAGGACAGACTGAAGCCTGTGCTATCGGTAAAAAACGAAAAAAATGCCACCAACTACTATCGCCACCATCGTCTATAGTGCTGCCTTTCTACCTTTACTTATCTTATTAGGATTGACTTATTTAAATAAAATTCCTAAATGGATTTGGGTAATTTATGGACTCACTTTTTTAATCTGCGCTTTCGGCTGGGAAATTTGGTTTACCTATGGTTTAGTCGATGGGCAATCGGTCAATATTCGGCGACCAGCGGAATTGAATGCCTTGATACCTCAAAACATTAACTGGTTGATGAATTCTTTGGCGGATGCAGGTATTGGAGTCAATGGCTTATTATACGTTTGGCTATTTACCAAAAATAAATCGACCATTTTAGATAAATTCCGTTGGAAAGAATTGTTGATTTTAGCTGCCTTTTTTCTTTTGCAAAACTTGATTGTAGAATTATATATTTATCAAGCACAATTAGCAGCAGGCTATCAATTGTCTTGGGCACCTTTAGCACCAACGGGTCCTTGGTGGAATCCTGTTTTATTTGATATTGGTGGTAAATCGGTGCATTTACATACGCAGTTGCCTTGGTTGATAATGACGCCTTTGTTTTATTGGTATGCTCGGAGGATAAAGGCAAATTATGTGGACAAGCTGGGAGGATGACACTACGGATTTAGACAGATTAAACGGATGATAGACGGATTTTTATAGGTAATCTATGAGTAAATCCGTCCTCCATCCGTTTAATCTGTCCTAATTCGTAAGACTATCCTCCTAGTTCGTCAAGATATTATTGAACCAGGCTATTGCCGAGAAAAAGTAAGCTTAAATCGCTCTGTAAAAGAAGACCGCATACCCGCCCAATTCATGCTATCTTTATCTATTTGAATTAACCAGTAACTATCATCCTCTTCTCCCATATCGCTATCTATAAAAAGCTGATTATTCTCCTCGGTATAGGTCCATTTTCCTGCATTTTTTCCTGTAGGCGTTCCTCCACTTTTAAAAGAACCATCTTTGGTAAAGGTAATCCATCTATCATTTTTGGGATTGTGTTGAGTCGTAACATCAGTAGCGTTGTCATAAATTTTTTCCATCGCCCAAGTTCCTTTTAATTGCTTAGGAATGGGGGCAGCGCAAGAGGCTAAAAATGTGAAATTTAATAGCAAATAAAAAGTAAATCTTATCATCCTATTTTGTTGTAGAATTATAGTTACAGATAATGTGAAAACTGATAGTATTCCAATAACTATTGGAGTCTAGAGTGTCAGGTAGGTAGGCAACTGATACTAAAAAAATAGTTAAATTATTATCTAGCTTTTCAAATCCCTGCCCGTGGCAGGCAGGCGTTGCTAACTTAATCCGTTGCTAACTTTTTTTAAGCAGCGGTTTATTCTCTCTTTTTAATCTGACACCCTATCATGCTTTGCCATCAAAGGTCTTTAGGACAATAAACTTAATTCATTAAAACAGATGTACTTTTAAAAAAAATAGTTGTATGACTATAAAAGAATAATCGAAATCCCCTACATTAGACAAAAAATTGAATATGATTGAATTAAGACCAGCCAAAAAAGAGGAAGTGGAAATAGCTGTTCCTTTGATTTATAGCTCTGGACCACCCTCTTTTGAATATGTATTTAAGAATAAAAAGATGGATGCACAGGGTTTTTTGCGTTATGCATTTGTCCGAGAAGGAGGCGAATTTAGTTTTCAAAACCATCATTCTTTATATAAAGATGGAAAAATGGTCGGTATCGGAACCGCCTTTAATGCCAAAGAAGCGAGTGGGTTTACCACAGCAGATGGGTTGAACATTTTCCGATTTTATGGATGGAAAAGTTTTGGGGTGATTAAGTCAGGTTTACAAACAGAAAGGCTAATTAAATTACCCGAAAAAGACGAGATTGCTATTGCTCATTTAGGCATTGCTACTGAATTTAGAGGACAAGGTTTAGGCACTAAAATGATTGAGTTATTAAAGGAAACAGCGAATAAAACAGCGAATAGTTATTGGGTGTTGGATGTCTCCGAAGAAAACCCAAAGGCAAAAGCTTTATATGAACGACTTGGTTTTAAGACTACTCAAAAAAATAATTCTACTTTGAAAAATCAATTTTCTTATGTGCCAAATCATTTTAGGATGGAATTGAGATAGAGAATGATGGGCTTTGACCGTCGTTTGATGTAGGTGTTTCGTGCTGTAGGTACGATATGTCGGTAGAACTGGAGCATGTCTTTTGATTTCCGTGCCGTTAGGTACAGTCCATGTTGGTAAGATTCAAAATTTATCATTCAGAATTAAGTTTATTTATGTACGATTTTTTAATAGTTGGTGGTGGTGTTTTTGGTTTGTCTACCGCCATTAGTTTAGCACAAAAAAAATATAAAATTGGGTTAATTAACCCAGATACTATACCCAATCATTTAGCGGCTTCTACAGATATTTCTAAGGTGGTAAGAATGGAATATGGTTCAGATACGGAATATTTCAAAATGGCAGAAATGTGTATCGAACGCTGGCACGAATGGAATGACTTGTTTAAAGAGAAAATTTACCATGAAGTAGGCTGTTTGATGTTAAGTAAATTCCCATTTGAACATCCAAAAAGTAAATTTGAAAAGGCAAGTTATGACCAATTATTAGCCAATGGCTATGCTTGTGAACGGATGGATGCCTTCACCTTAAAAAAACGATTTCCTAATTTTAAAGAAGGGACTTATCAAGATGCCAATTTTAACCCTAAAGCTGGTTTTGTAGAATCAGGTTTGGCGATTGCTAAAATGGCAGAGTATGCTCGCTCATTGGGGGTGGACATTCAAGAAGGGCAAACGGCTGAAAAATTAATCCTACAAAAGAATCGCTTAATCGCCGTTCAGACTAGAGAGGGACAGACCATTAAATGTGGACAAACGATTATTGCGGCTGGGGCACATACCCCTTATTTATTACCTGAATTACAACCTTATATGAAAGCAACAGGACATCCTGTTTTTTGGTTAAAACCAGCAAACCCTAGTAATTATACCGCAGATAAATTACCTGTCTTTTTTGCAGATATTGCCAATTCTGGTTGGTATGGCTTTCCTGTTTCTGCTAAAAAAGGAGTGGTGAAAATTGCCAAACATACAGAAGGTTTGAAATTGCATCCAGATAAAGATGACCGCCAAATTAAGGATGCCGAGGTTGCAGATATGCGACAATTTTTAGCCACTACTTTTCCCGATTTGTTGGATGCACCTTTAGTTTACACCAGACGTTGTTTATATACCGATACTTTGGATGGCCATTTTTGGATAGATCATCACCCTGAAATAAAAGGAGTAGCGGTGAGTAGTGGAGGAAGTGGACATGGAATGAAAATGGGCCCTATTTTGGGCGAAATGACTGCCGCTATGGCGTTGGAAGAAGACCACCAGTTTAGTAGTCGTTATCGTTGGCGGCATTTGACAGCGGAGACGGTGCAGACGGAAGAGGCTCGATTTTTAGAGAACAGATGAAATTTATTATTGAGATTAAGAAGGTAATTTCGTTGGAATAATTCTTTTTTCCCAACGGATTAGTTTACCCAACGCCTGCCTGCCGCAGGCAGGGATTTTAAAAAGTAGAGTTAATTAATGATGCCTTATTACCAAAAATATCTTTTATGGAGGATTTAGCAATATTAAACCAGCCATTTTTATTAACTGCTGACCAAATAGCTTTTTATCAAAAAAATAAGTTTATTAAACTCAAACAAGTTTTAAATGAATCGGTCATTGCCTATTTTAATACAGTCATTAGCCAAAAAGTAGCCGAACTAAATACAGAAAAAATACCTTTAAAAGATAGAGATACTTATGGCAAAGCCTTTTTGCAATTGATGAATTTATGGGTAGATTCAGCAATGATAAAATCCCTTATTTTTAGCAAAAGAATAGCACATATTGCTACGCAATTAATGCAAATAAATGGGGTGCGTTTATACCATGACCAAGCCTTATTCAAGGAAGCAGGCGGCGGTATTACGCCTTGGCATGCCGACCAATATTATTGGCCGCTGACGACAGATAAAACCGTTACAGCGTGGATTCCATTGCAAGCAACGCCCTTGTCAATGGGGCCGCTGGAATTTAGTGCGGGAAGTCATCAAATTAAAGAAGGACGAGCTTTAGCTATTGGAGACGAAAGCGAAAGATTTTTACAAAAGCGACTTCGAGTGACGGACTTCCCTCATATTATCGAAGGGTTTGATGTAGGAGAAATTAGTTTTCATTCTGGTTGGATTTTTCACCGTGCAGGTGCTAATACAACCGAGGAAACCCGAAAAGTGATGACCATTATTTATATGGATAAAGACATGATTTTAAAGCAACCAGCAAATGAAAATCAAATCAACGATTGGCATACTTGGTGCCCTGGCGTTCAAGTAGGTGAAGTGATAGATTCGCCGATTAATCCTGTTTTATATCCTTAGTTCAGTAGGTAGTTTGCAGTAAGGAGTATAGTACAACACGCATAACCAAATAGCTCCAAAGGAGCGACATATCATAACCTAGGGTGAAACCCTAGGAAATTCATAATGTTTTAATCCGAATATTCCGAAAGCGCAAGACATCACCATGCCCTAAAAAGCCAATATGTCCCTTGGTACGTTGAAGCCCGGGATGACTTTTTTTATCCATTGTCCCATTTTTACTAGCCGCTAAAAAATCTCCATCGACAATAGTTGTTCCATTTAAAATGATTTTAATGGTTGACCCTTGTACAATCACTTCTTGATGATTCCATTCGCCAATTGGTTTTAAAAAACCTCGTTTGGCGGGAATAATGCCATAGACCGAACCATGATATTGATAGGGTTTTAGCTTCGCATATTTTTCAGCGGTGTTATCCAAAATTTGTAATTCTTTGCCCACATAAGCGGCATCTCCTTCGAGTGGTGCATGAATCCCTAAACCATTATTAGCCCCTGGTGTTAATTGAAATTCAAAGCGAAAACTAAAATTGCTGTATTCTTTTGCGGTATATAAATTACCGCCACCTTTACCTTTTGGATCAACTAAAATAGTGCCGTTGTCTACTTTGTAGGATTGTTTATTACCTACCCAGCCGTCTAGGTTTTTGCCGTTGAAAAGGGTTTCAAAATCGGCTTCTTTTAGATTTTTTTGAGTACTACAAGCTGTTAAAAAAATGCCTAAAAATAAGAGGTAATATAAAGAAATACTCAGGTTTTTCATAAAAGTTAAATTTAGCTATGGATAAAAATTAAATTGCACAATTATTGTTTGATTTCCCAACGGATTTAATGCCCAACGGATAACCGATGTTCAATTTATAATTCGCTATTATTTAGCAATTGATGTTACGCTCTTACGTAAATTTTGAAACCAACAAATTGTCGATAAATTTTTAAATTTCAATCTCAACCTCAAAATCAACTTCAATTCCCACCGGAGGTGGTTTAAATTTGAAATTGAAAATTAAATTTTACTTAGGCACTTAGTGACTAATTTGTAGCCCTCTCTTTCGTGGCATCAGTTATTAAACAAAGAATAACCTAAAGAATAGCATGGCGAAGTTCTCAATATTTTAATAGGACACAAAAAATAATTCAACTTTTCCTAATTGTGGATTAACATTTAGTTTCCCTTATACGGTTAGTAAAATCGTTTCATTTTTAGTATATTTGAAAAAAGAAAAAATGACTACCGCCAGAAATTACATAGAAGTTAATCCTAAAATATTGGGAGGCGTGCCTGTTTTTAGAGGCACAAGAGTTGCTATAAAAACCTTATTTGACTATTTAGAAAATAGTTCTCTAGATGATTTTTTAGCTGGATTTCCTAGTGTATCTAAAGAACAAGCTATTGGGGTAATTAAATTATCTAAGAATTTATTAAATTCCACCAGCCAAATTTATGAAAGTACTACTTGATGAAAATATAGACATTCGTTTTAGACGAGCTTTTAAAGATAGTAATCATAGTGTTCTAACGGTAAGAAGTGTCGGATGGAATGGTGTTAAAAATGGCGAACTTTTAAAACTGCTTGAAAAACATAATTTCGATGCTTTAATTGCTGTGGATAAAAATTTGCCTTACCAACAAAACAATCTAACATTACCTGTTAAAATAATAATTCTTGATATTTTAAAAAATGTCCTGCCTAATCTTATTCCATTTGTTCCTTTAATTCTTGCGGAATTAGAAGCTCCATTGAATAAGGAAGTGGTTGTACTTACTTTATAAATTTGAACTGTTTTGAAGATAGATAATTTATAGGTTTATTACAGAAAACAAAAAATAAATTTTCGTATATATTTAATCCTTTCTGTAATAACCGTACATTAGCCTAAATTTTCACAAAACGAAAAAGGCGAATGAAATTTTTAAAATACCTACTAATTGCCATTGGATTATTACTGATACTCGGCTTCATCGGACTTTCCTTTTACCCCGGTCCAGCTATTGAGTTAAATACCGCAGGGCAATTTGATTATCCAGCATTAAAAGACATTGAGTTAAATGCTTTTGAAAAGAAAAAGCAATATGTTGCAATGCCTGATGGCACTCAAATAGCGACCAATCTATTTTTACCAACCAAGACTGCAACTACTTCCTTTCCAACCATTTTTGTTTTTACGCCTTATAATCGGAGTATGGTTTTGCCAGCTATGAAATGGTACGAAAAAGCAGGCGCCAAAGCTTTTTTAGGAACTTGGGGACCCGTATTTGATGTCTTACCAAGCCGAAAAGCCATTAATACCCTAACATCTAGTGGTTATGCCATAGTCGTAGCGGATATGCGAGGAACAGGCGCTTCTTCCAATCATACAAGTGCCATGTCTCCTGCTATCAAACAAGACGGAATTGATATGGTCAATTGGATTGCCAAACAGACATGGAGTGACGGAAAAGTAGGCATGATGGGGCCTTCTTATTTGGGATGGATTCAATTGGCGATTGCAAGTGAAAAACCTGAAGCCTTAAAATGTATCAGTCCGTCTATTATGGGGATGGACCTTTATTCAGAAGCGCAAAAACAAGGCGGTATTTTAATGACTAAATGGATTGATAATTTTGATAAACAATTGCGATTATTGAATTTGAATGCTAATGATAAAACCAATACCATTCCTGTTTTTCCAGCAGAACCTGTGATTGATGAAGATGGAGATGGGGAAATTATAGACGAAATTCCATTATATGCCAATGGTGATGCGACGGTATTTACAGATGAAGAAACCCCTACTTATTCGGATGGTAATATCAGAACAAACAATCAATATTTTAAAAATACCAAAGACCATTTAAAAAATATTTGGACTAGAGAAGTGGTCGATAAATGGCAATATCGGGATGACTCGATGGTGGTTTATGCCGATACTTTAAGTATTGCGAATGTATCACCAGCCTTTTTTGTGCCTGGGATTAAGGCATCAAAAGTACCTGTTTTATTGACAGGAGGTTGGTTTGATGGATTTGAAGGAATTACTAAACTATTTGCCAGTATTCAAGACAGTAATCCTGCTCATTTAGTGATGACGCCCCGATTTCATGTCCCAATGGATATTCCACCTGCTTACCAAGATTTTCTGGATTACCAAGGTAGTTATGAGGACCAGATTTTAGCCTTACAAATGCGCTTTTTTGATTATTATTTAAAAGGTGTCGCAAATG
>CAZXYA010000155.1:0-16832 GCA_964644655.1 uncultured Saprospiraceae bacterium
CTGGCGTTGTTTTACCTAATTGTCAATGAACTACCTTTGGTTTTTACCAAATTATTGCCACTTTTTACTTTTTTAAGGGCTTTCTCATAAATGCAAAAGTTGAGAAAAAAGATTTCATTCGATATTTATCAATATAATGAGACCTTCTTTAGCCTACCTAATCAAAATCACAGGTTCCTAGATTTGCGTGTCTACGTAACTTATCATTCATGTGATTATTTATACCAGAGACATTATATTCGGTGTAATAACCATAAGAACTATTATATTGGTCTTTCGGCATATAGTAAGCACCACTTTTGATGGTAGTTTTATATTCATCTATATAATAATCATCGTTAGGTAGCATAGCATTTTTCCATTCAGCAATAGATACTGGTCCGTTTTTATTTAAACCTGGGTCAATAATATATTGTCTACTACCGACATATACTACTGGTGCTACATGATAATACCATCTTCTATAGAAAGTGCATCCATTTCTTAATTTTCCCCAAACAAAGATCTTATCACAGCTTCTACGAAAAACATTTTCCATAACTTCTTTCATCTTATGAGCCCTTGCATAACAACCATCTCTCTTATATTGAAATGGAATGCATGGATTAGTATCAGCATAATAATTATTACAGTCTTGTGCTTTCATATAATCAAACACCTCTTGTACTTGAGAAAAACTAAAAAACCTCTTTGAATAACTACTTCTAGAGTTTGATACTATTTGTTGTGTATTTGGAAGTAATAAAATTGATTCCTCAAAAGTAGTTAGTTCTTCTTTAGAAGGAGATTCAACGTTGATTATTTCGTTTTCAGCTAAAAAGATTTTTAATGGAAGTTTTGATTTTTCAGAATTAACAATCAAATTCAACATTTCTTGAGCATTCTCATTATTCCATGAAATAAAGAAGAATTCTGCCTTGTGTCCTATACTCACTGCGAATAAAGAATCTTCGTCATATTGGTCATGGTATTTAATAAAATTAATTGTTTTTTGTGTAACCAGAGGAGTATTAGTTTTTGTAATGATCTCTTTATTAAATTCTTCTTCAGAAATTTCTTGCCCGCAAGAAACAAATAGAAAACAAGTAATTAGCGAGACTAAAGTAAATACAAATAAATTTTTCATGATCTTTGGTACTATTGTTTTAAAATAAGTTAATCATCTATCTATTGTATTTGTATCAAATATGTTATCACTTCTAATGAAATATTGTTTATAAATTATTACTAAAGCACTCTCAATTAAAGATTACCAACTGCTCCCTCCACTACCTCCAAATCCACCACTTGAACTTCTGCTCGATCTTGAACTACGACTAGAAGATCCACCCCACCCCCAACTAGAATCTGAATTCTTGCTACTTGAGCTGCGCCAACTATTAGAACTAGATTTATAATCTTTAGAATCAGTCCAATTATTTTTTGAGGTATTATTGTTTTTTACTTTAGGTCGGCTAATAAATATTTTTTCAATAGTCGAACACATTTCCCCAATTGGAAAATAAAGTATTTCGTCTAAGCCATTTTTATCTTCATACCATTCTGGAATGGCTATTTCCAAATCATCGAATTTTTCAGACCATACATATATACATCTCAAGCCAATCGCGTACGGAATTGTTTTTTCATAGTAAATGGGATCACGTTCTAAAATTTCTTTAATTTCCTTCTTGGAAGCTTCTTTGATGAATTTTTTAAAACCTAATAAATGATAATATAAGTCTTCCCCCTTATCTGTTTTTTTTAATGAACCACTTTCATTAAGCATGCCTAATATTCCAATAGCCAAGAGACAAAAACCTATAGCTTTAGTACTGTAATTGATTTGTAAAGAGAATAAAAGTACACCAAAAAAAAATACTATGGGAGATAGTGTATTAATAAATGAATAAATAGAAAAATATGCTTTTCTATATAATTTTAGACCTTTAACATGTTTAGTTAATTGTCGTGTAGATAATACTATATCTGGATGAAATTTATTTTCTAAGTCAATTAATAAAGGAGTATCAGAATCTTTAAATATACGTTTAAAAAAGTTTAGTTCATATTTCTGAACATTTGTAGTTATATCTTTTAATTTTATCAATTGGTAATCTCCATTTTCTGTTTTTATAATCTTGATTAACCCAGCTTTCCCCCAATATGGTAGTAAAGCTATCAAGTCTCTATAGTCTGCAGAATTATCAATTAGAAAGCCTGCTTCCGCAGGTGTAAGAGTGATCGGAGGATAAATCTCTTTTGTTATAGCTTTTGGTTCAAATGATTGTTTTTTAGATTTAAACAATAAAAATAACAATAATGGTAAGCCAAGTAATAATGTAAAAAATAGTATTAAAGGGAATACACTATAATTTTCATCAGAATTTCTTGTGCCTTGATGAGAAGTATTATTGTCTAATTCAGTACTAGGGATTGATGTAATATAATCTTTGGGTAATACTAATTCAATTTGTAATCCTTCATTTTTTTCCAAAGAGCGGTTAGCTTTTCCTGTTAAGTAACCATCCCAGTTGTATTTAATAACATTCTTAGAAATACTTTTATCCTTGAATGAAAAGACTTTATAGTCGGTTTCAGATAATTGTGGTTGGTCAGGTAAAACAATTGTATAAGTACATTTTTCAATAGGGACATTCCATCCATCACCAACTAAATTCCAATGCAGTTTTTGATATGTTTCTTTATTAATAAATGCATTATATACTCTATAGTTTATGATATATCTTTGGTTGCCATTGACCCATTTAAAAGAATTACCTATTCTTAAATTAAGATATCTATCATCATAAGATTCTTTAAATCGATAGCCTTTTACATAAATATTTGTAAACGATAGAGATCGTTTTTTACCTCCATAAAAATATTGATAAGGTATATTCCAAATGATACCATGTCGTTTTTCAAAAAAATGAACATCTATAGTCTCCTCTACATCAAAATACCCTTCTTTGGATACCTCTATTTGTATATCATAATTAGTTATTTTGAAGTATTCTGCTTGTACAGAAAAGTTAGCACAAATAAGTATAAAAAAAATAAAAAGACGCTTCATTAGAATTAAATTAATGGATAGAAATAAATTTAACTTTACTTTTTACATCAATTTTACCCTTTAAAGAAGTTTCTTTTGTATGATCTTTTAAACTTTTTTATTTTTCTCTTTTTTAAAGTATTCGGTATGTAATAGGATACTCCCGATTTAGCACGAGTGAATTTTCCAGAAGTATTGTCAAGAATACTTAGTTTCTTTCCCAGATTTTTTTGGAATTTTTTAGTTTCTTTCCATGGATAATCATCAATTAATGCTTGAGTCAACAGAGAGGTTGATTTTCTATATTCCTTTTGTTGGCTGAAAAAAATTGCACCTCTATATGCGATTTCTTTTCCTTTAGTTTTGAGTAAATCCGAAAGAGGAATATAATCGGGTTGTTCTAATTGGTTTTTTAAATTAGAGTTGTTGAAATATTTAGATTGAAGAATAAATAATTTTGAAATGTTTTTTTTAGGATTGTTTTCTAAGTCTTCAATTGCCTCTTTAACCTCAACACTAAATGCCGTTTTCAAATTTGATTGATAGGTGCTAAGTAACTCACTTATTTTATTTTCCCTAGGAATATTATATGCTTTTATCCAATCTTCTATTTCTACTAATATTTCTTCAATAGAATCAAGTGAATTATATTTATCGTTTTCTGTGTTATTATATTTATGAATTATAGCCGCTTCGGCAGCTTCAATTCTTTTTTGTAAGATTTCATCAATATTAATGTTCTTAAATTGATGATTTTTATATAATTCTTCAGCTCTGTTTAAAAGGTTTATGACATCTAGGTATTTTCCTTTCTTGAATTTGTTCTGTGCTTGACTCCAAAGACTAGTTAACTCCTGTTGTTCAATACCTTTCAGATTTGAATTTTCTCCAGCATCCACACTGATCGAGTTATATTTTTTTGCGCTATCAAAATCTCCTACTTGAATACTATGTTTGATCGCACTTTGACTAATATTAATTTTTTCTTGTTTGAGTAGAACCTTTAATTTTTCCGCTATTAAAAATATTTTATTAGATGCTGGATTTAATTTTGAATTTCCTAATTTCTGTAGGTTAGATAATTCTCTTTCAGCCCTATTTAAAAATTTTAGCGCTTTTTGAAATTTCTTTAAAGTAGAATATTTTTTTGATTTACTAAGGTATGATAAAGTACTTTCTTTAAGCTCCTTTTGCCTTTCTATAATTACTTTCTTAGAAAGGTATTTAAATGGTAAGGATGCCTTCTTAGATTTTGATTTAGCAAAAGTTAGTTGTTGTAATGATGCTTCCCAGTTTTTTTCATTGCTATATGTTTTTGCATGCATATAGTGAAATTCATAAAATAGTTTATTTAATTTCCTATCAGAAAACAAATAAGAACCAGGTAGGAAATTTTCATATTCTTTTTGAAAAGAATTAACTGTGTTAATTTTAGCTACTTGCTGTTCTAGCTGTTCTAAGTCTTCATCATAGTTAGAATAAGAAAGCTTTAGTAGTTTATTTTGAGCTATTTCAGTTTCCACCATCAACTCATTCCATTTTCCTCTAATAGTTTGTTTTTTTAATTGGTTAAAATCTCTTTTATTTTCTAAGTTTCTTTCTTTGTATATTTTTTCAGATAATCGTAATGTGTTAAATGCGCTTTGAAAGTCATTATTGTCAATAGAATATTGAGTACTGTCTAAGAAGTCATTATATTTTTGTTCATAAATAGCATCAATTTGATTTTCTTTAGTGATACTAGGACAAGAGATTATTTTTAGGCTGGTGCACAAAGAATCTAGAATTAAAATAGTAGACTCAGCTGTTTGATAATCTTTTTTCTGTAAAGATTCCTCCACTTCTCTGGAATAATATCGAGTTATATATTTGCTTAATTTTGAGACCTCTTGCCGTTCTTTAGCATCTGCCTTATCATACAAAGTTTCTATTTTAGCAAGTTTCTTAATTCCACTATTCATTCCATTCTTCCTCCAATCAGCCCTCATAGCTAGTATATATGTAGGTAGAAAATTTTCATTTATTTTAATTATCTTTTGAATATCATTTTCAACTTTTTTGAATTCTTTTTCTCTAAGATTATCCTGCCCCCTTTCATAATATAACCATGGAAGATTATCTAGTTTTTTTGAAAGTAAGTCATCCTTTTTTTCAAAAATATTCCTTGCTTTGGTTTTTAGCCTTAGTAGTCCTTTAGTTTTCAATATATTCGATGGTACTATCTCCCAAAATTCTCTTTTTAAATGCCCTTCAATCATATTCTTGTGCCAACTATCTCGTTGCTTATTATATTCTAGAATTTTATCTGGATTATATTCACTTAAATTCCATGACTCTAGATTAGAAACTTCATCATTTAAATAATCAAGTGTTTGATGCAATTCATCTATGTTGTTTTTGTATTTTAATAAATTACTAGCTTGCCCCTTTTTATATCGGAAGCCTAATTCTTGAATATGTATTTTTATAGATTTAGAAGGTGCTATTTCTATAATTTTACTAGCTGTTAGATTATCCGTTTCTACATTTAAAGGTATAATAAATGAAGTGTCTATTGAGCTAACTTCTACTTTTGCTAAATATGCAGATGGTAGGAAAAAATGATCAATTGAAACTCCTTTATAAGAGGCTAAACCCTCAATTTGCTGATCCTCTAAAGAAAGTGTTAATCTGCTCTTCTTTGAATCGTTTGGAAGTTTTCCTAATGCTATTGACCAATCGTTATGTAATTTATAAGTAATTGACTTATAAGATTTAGGATCGGCCTTTTCAAATAAATGGGTTAAAATTACAGAGGATTGATCGGTTAGATTAAAGTAATTAAAATCAAATGATTTTTTTTCAGTTGCTTTTAATATTATCTCTTCTTGACTAATAAGGCTTATAGGAAATAATAATCCTAAATAAAAAAAAAGTAGGATTTCTTTTTTCATGTCTACTATCTTATGAATTATCTATAATTTAAGAACCACCTATTTATCATATGTTGATTTAAAATGATTTTTTACACTTTAAAAAGTATATCAAAATACTGCTCATCATATTAATAAGATAATATGCAATCCTGATAGTGTGATGATCTTTTCATTAAGGAGTACCCTTTTGCCTACACATAAACTTTTACTAGTAAAAATGCTATATATATTACTTGCTTTTCTCCATGAATTTTAGAAAAGAGTCTTAAAAAGATAAGAATATGCTAGAGGTATCTAATCTTAATCAAAAGTTTAGGTAGCTTTTAAATAAAATATATGAGCAAAATTAATTAATAGTGTAATTGTTTTTTTTCACTTATCAATCTTATTTTTTCACTTATCTTTCATTTAAAAACTATCAAATCTATGGTCGAAGACTGGAAGGTTTATAACCAAAGTAGCAATGGAAACTTCTTGAGAAGTAAGAAAGATGACTAAAACCAATATTCCATGCAATATCAGACAAGGATAGATCAGAGGTAAGTATTAATTGGTGAGCTTTTTCTAGTCGTTTATTACGAATGTATTCTGAGGGGTTTAAGCCTGTTTTATTCTTTATTTTTTTATAAGTCTGAGAAGGGCTTAGGAATAATAATTGGCTCAATCTTTCTACAGAGAATTCTTCATTCTCCATATTTTCCAGAATAAGCCCATCTACTTTTGCCATAAAAGTATTGAGTGGGAGATGTGTCATTTGTTTGGGTACTTTGTTAAAAAAATATTACTTCAAATTATATTTTATTCAAAATGTTTTTTTGAAAATATAAATCTTATTTTCAGGAATTGTAAAAGCACTTAAAAAGTAGTTTTTGATGATTGCATTTCATTGAAAAATTACTTCTTCTAAAAAGGCTCAATCATCACAAGAATGATTGAGCCTTGAAGACACATGTTTAAAATAGCTCATTTTTAAAGATAAAAGCTATTTTAACGCTCATTCAATTGGTATTCTGAAGATATAGATTTTTGTTTTTATCAATCAACTAAATTTACTGATCGATATATTTTAAATTAGTGGTTTTTGAATTTATCGTATAATAGTTTTTATAAATGTTTTCAATGTAATGTATATTTCAAATTTATACTCTTTTCTCTTATTATAAAAATAATCCATAACAACTGGTATATATAGACAATAGCTAGTCATATGATTTTTAAAACCGCTTAAATAAGGATTTGAAAATGGAGGAAAAGGAAGATGATTTGTGTCTACTACTAATTGGATTGCTGAGATATTCTTTAAAATCTCGACCGCCTAATCGAGAAGCTACTAATGCCTTTCCGTTAGATAATTGAACCGCTCGTTCTCTGTGACTATACCTCTTGACATGATCAACGTTAACTAATAGTTGATTACTAATACGAAAAAAATTGTAATCCATAACTAATAACTTACTGTAAAACCCAAGGTTTTTAGCTGCTTTGAGTACTTGCTTATCCATTGTGTATACGTGAGTCATTACTCCATCTGCTTCCAAATAAAGTATTTCATCAATCTCTACAACTTCGACGATTCCTTTTATTAAGTTGATGCCTATTCGTTTTCTATTAGACGTCGTATGGCTCACTCTATCTAGCATTAAGGCTAATTGGGTATTTATTTCAGTTTTGTTATATAATTTAGTGGCTTTATCTACCGCTTTTTTTAATTCATTAGCATCTATTGGTTTTTCAAGAAATTCTAATGCAGAATACTTAATAGCTTTAGTCGCATAATTATAATTCCCGTTTTCTGTAATAAAAATAACTCCAAAATCAATTAAATTTTCTTCTTGTAACTTGTGCAATAAATCAAAACCGGTGTCATTACCTGTAAGCTCTACATCAAGAAACACTAGATCAGGATTTGTTTCTTTGATTAATAATACTGCAGAATCTATATCAGGAGCAAATCCTGCAATATGAACATGTTTACATTCTGCCTCGAGTATTTTGATTAAAGTATTTCTATTTGCGATGGTATCTTCAACTATAACTGCATTAATAGTCATTTTAATTTCGGTTTAATTTAAGGTTAATAAGGGTGCCTCCTATTTCTTTACTAGTTGTCTGAATATTTATATTATATCCTATTTGGTTGAGAAGAGATACTCGGTCATTTAGTAAACTAAGTCCTTTAGCATTATGTGTTTTTTTCGTGTAACGCTTGATTTCTTTAGATTTCTTAATGCCTACCCCATCATCCACTATGATAATTTCGATACCCTCTTCCCCTAATTTTTTTAAAGAAATATTTAATGTGCCTATTGTCCTTTTAGGTAATAATCCATGTTTGATAGCATTCTCTACAAAAGGCTGAATGAGCATAGGAGGTATTGAATAATTACTAGTTTCTAATCCTTCTTCAATATTTAATAGGTAATGAAACCGTCCATCATGTTGTAACTGCTCAAATTCTATGTACATATTTATTAAGTCAATCTCTTCATTTAATGGTATCTCATCTATTCTTGTAAAATCATTTGCTAATGATGGTAAGGTCATAGTTGCAGTAGAGTCTAAAAATCTCCTGATTAATTTTGAGAGCTTTACAATACTGTTACTTGCGGCTTGTTTTTCTCCTTCTAAGACTTGATTTTGAATACTTCCCAATACATTGAAAACAAAGTGAGGATTCATGTTTGCTAAAGAGGCTTTTATTTTTAAAAACTGCAACTGAAAATCCTTGTCTTTTTTATCAATGATCCTTTTTTGTTGTCTTCTTGCAAAAAGAATTGTTAGAAGAGCAAATGGGATAAAAGTACAAGCAAAAAACCACCAAGTATTCCAAAATGGTTCGGCTATATGCAGATTTATCTTCATGGTATCTTCTAACCATCCCTCAAAAACATTCCCAGCATTCACTTGTAATATATACGCTCCTGGCGGTAGGTTTTCAAATTGAATAGCTTGTCCAATATTAGATTGGGTGGTCCATTCTTTTTGATAATCCGATAATTTGTATCTATAAATATTTTCTTCTTGATAACTCCCTAATGATACAGATAAGCTAATGGTATTTTGATTGTTAGAAAGATTAATTTCTTCATTTGCTATTAGCTTTTCTTTATACAAATAATCCGACGCATTAAAGTTATACAAAGTGATGGTTGGATTTCTACAAGAAGTAGTTATTTTATTTGTTTGTATAATATTAAAACCATTGTCTCCTCCCATCACTATACGCCCGTCGGGTAATTTGCAACTAGCTTTACTATATTCTAGTCCTTGTATATTGTCCCTCTGGCCATAATGTTGAAAATTTTCTGTATCGTAGTCAAAGGAATATAAACCTCTATTGGTGCCTAGCCAGAGATTACCTTGCTCATCTTCAATAATACTTCTAACGCTATTAAAAGGATTATCCGATTGGTCATTATAGTGTGTGAAGTTTTGTAGGTCTTCATCGAATAAACTCAGGCTTCCTCCACCTATCCAAATCCTACCTTTCTTGTCTTCATATATGCAATGGATAATGTCATCATTGTCTGGTTTTAATGATTTAGGATTCCAAGGTTCTTTAAAGAAATGAGTAAATAGGCCATTTTGTACATCTACCCTATCGAGTGTGCCGCCACTATTTCCCACCCAGATTTTCTTACTACTGTCTTCATACAGTGAAGTACTTAAATTAGAAGAAAGACCATCTTTTGAGTTTTTATTGTATCGGATAAAATTTTGAATGTTTCTGTTGTATTTCGCTATGCCTTTATTGGTTCCTATCCAAAGGTCTTTATTATTTTCAAAGTGTAAGGATTTTATTTTATCCGAAGGTAGGGAAAGGGTATCTTTAGGAAAACTAAAATATGGCTGTACCACATCTTCTACAAGATCAATAAAATATAGTCCATTATCTGTTCCTAACCAAAGCTTATCTTCATCCTCAATAGCCAAACAAGTAATATTATTAATTGGGAACTTATTTCTAGGAATTTTAACTTCCTGCAAATTGGAATCATTTTTATTAAGTTTATAGATATTAGAATTAGTGGCTACCCATATCTCTTCTTCCATCTTAATTGTAGCTTTAATCGTTTCCGCTTTTTGACTAAAATCTATAATTTTCCATTCTTGACGTTGTAGGTTATAATACTGTAAATATTTTGGACTAGTAATAAAGATAGTTTGATCAACTATTTTTATACTTGAGTTCTGGGAAGCCTCTATATCAAATGGAAGGATTAACTTATTTTCTAGTCCTATCTTTTGAGTTACAACTTTTATACTAGATGGACCTAATAAGTAGTAATTATTTGATGCTGTAATATCAATAATAGTATCTTGAAATGAATTGAGTGCGGAATAATTTGCTTTTAATTCTGTAGTATCTACTTTAAATAACCCGTCCTTAGAAGTTGCTACCCATAAATCATTTTCTAACAATCTAACATTCGAAATTACGCTTCGACTAGTCCATTGAGGATTTGCATCCGAAGTAGAATAGTTTATATAGGGATTATATTGATAGACACAAGCATGATCTGCTCTATGACTCTTCTTATTAACTATACTTGAACCAGATTGCGGATTCTTAATATGAAGCTTTCCACCGTCAGAAAAATATAGCTTGTTGCCAGCAATTAAAATAGGTGTAGCATTAGTACCTTGTGTATAGGAAGATCTCCAATAGTCCGAATATAAATCATTATTCTCTCTGTTGACTAATATAGGTCCCATCCCCCAAGAAGATAAATATATTTTCTTATCTCTAGTTTCTAGTATATCCCCCCACCAATCATAGTAAGAGTTATTACATAATTTCTTCACGCCAATCTTATCAGTCTCCGTATTTAGGATATTATAGCCTCGTCCAGCCCAGTGCGCCATCCATAATTGTCCAGCTGTATCTAAGTGAAGATCCATAATAGTATTAGAAAGAATTTCTGGTCTTGCAATATGTTTTTCGTATTGATTCGTCTTCAGGTTATAAGTAAACAATCCTTGATTAGAGGTAGCTACCCATAATTGAGTAGTATCCTCATTCGGTACAATGGCCGTAATCTTATTGGATCCCTTATCATTTTTAATATGCTGAATAAATTGATTCGCTTTTAACTTACTTAAACCACCCATCGTTCCAAACCATATTTGTCCTTTTTTATCTTTTTTTATTTTTAAAATAAAATCAGAAACAATCGAAGTAGCTCGCGTAGAACTATTTTTATATCTAGTAATTCTATTAGTAGACATATCATAATGAATAGCCCCACTTTTATACCCTCCCATCCAAAGAATATCGTTCTTTTCTTCTAGGACATCATAAATTGAAGTTAAATGGGGTAATTCTTTGTGTGTAGAAACATTGGCATTTGTTACTATGGAAGTCTTTGCAGAATTGTTGATCAGTAATTCCCCATTGTCGCTTTCGTAAAAAGAGCTTGAATAATAATATTGCTTCAGGTTCTTTAGATAGGGGAACTCTTCAAACTTCTTTGTTTGAACATTAAACTCCTTAGGAGTAATCCGTCGACCTAGAATAACGATATTACCATTTTTTCTTTTTTTGATGGTAAAATATGGATACCGAATATCAGGAGGTTCATGGCTATAATTTTCAAAAGTTTCTTGTTGAGTATCAAAACGACTAAGGAAACCATTAGCTGTATCTAGCCATATGACTCCCGCTGTATCTGCTAGCATGGCTCGGACATGATTACCTGGCAAAGCATCGGATTTATATTTATTTTCATAATATCTTTGAAAGCTTTCGTTCTTCCGACTAAATCTGTTTAAACCATCATCAGTGCCTATCCATAAATCTCCATTGCTATCTTCTATGATGCTATGAATTTTATTATTTGAAATAGAGGTGGGATCCTGCGGTTTATGGTAATAGTTTTTAAAGGATTTGCCATCAAATCTTGATAATCCAAATGCAGTGCCTATCCATATATAACCATACTTGTCTTCTAGTATATCGTAAATAGTATTATTAGATAGTCCATCTTCTACTGTATAATTATCAAAAGCTTGGAGGCTATCTAAAACAATTTCTGGTGAGGTGGAAAAATTCGTTGTTTGCGCAGGTAAGCTTAGGCTGAAATAGCACATGGCGCAAAACAGGAATAAAAAATAATATTTGGGTTTGTGGTTATCCATTTGGATTTAAAATTGGGTTACATGACACTAATATAGTATATCTTCTTGAAAAACCCCTATTTCATATAATGACTGGTCAAAAAAGACAATAACTTGAAGTAAACCAATAATTTTATTGCAGCAATTCTGGATATAGTTTGATATAAAATTTCTTGAAATATCATTAACCTATCTAAGTATGATTTCAAGCACTAAAATCCCTAATTTAAGAAAAAGACCATTTTTATCGGACCACTAAAAGCGACATTCCAAAAATTAGTCATTGGTATAGCATGTCAAGAGTCTGGATTTTCTACTCCTTCTTAAGCCCTTCTAGCTAGACCAATTCTGAGATTATAGATTTCTGATTAATCATTTAGATTCATTCACTATTTTCTTGAATGGCCAGATATTCTACTTTAATTCCATAAAGAATCGCCTTGTAAACCATGTCCATCGATTCAAAAGGTAAGGTTCTGACAAAGGAGCGTACATCTTCCCAGATGTATTTTTTCCACTTTTTCTTTTCTAATACTTTTTGAAAGACCTCATTGCTCAATTGCTGTATCTGATCTATCAAAAATGCTAGCATCATTAATAAAGCAAAATTCGTACATAGATTTTTCTCCCCATGACCGAAATTATGCTTAAAATTATAGCCTTGATTCTTTAGGGTATTAAACGTTTCATTTTCTATCTTCCATCGTGCTCGCCCCGCTTTTTCTATTTTTTCTACATTTGCTTCTGTTACCGTAATATCTGTTATCCAATCAAAGCGTTTCAATATTTTGTCTGTGCTAATGGCTCGCTCCTCATAATGCACAAAATTCACCTTCATCTCTTTATGTGCTTCATTAAGATATAAACTATTCACATAATGATACACTTTGAGGACCTTTTTCTCCTTAATTTCCATTTTATGAACGATGGGCTGATCACCAATCGGCTTTTCTATACCATGCCATTTGTATAGTTTATGCGCTTTAGCTATCGCTTTTTTGTTGGCTGCCCTTTCTGCATCCGTTATTTTCAATAAATGCTCGTATTGATTAATAACGCTTCCCGCTCCGCTTCCTTTTTTTACACAGATAATAAATTTATCTCCTTTACTCTGTATTTTTTGAATGTGTGGACCATTGGCAAATAAGGCATCTTCTAGCCGAATGAATTTTAAATCCATATGCCGTGTCCGAGTTTTATCAAATAAACGGATGGCCGCATTAATTTCACAATCGTTCTTCGTTTGACCATCTTGCTGCACTATTAGCTCCTCACACAAAGGAATCACTATTTTTTTTGTTGGATGTGTAATCACAGAAGCCAGCATAGAATGAGAATAGGTAATCGTTCCATCGCTATGATTGCGTTCTAAACAATTAGTACAACTCACACTTTTGCTACTAAAGTGATGCACCCCATCAACGGCTAATAATAAATAGCCTTTAAAATATTCAAATTCTTTGAGCAACTCTTTCTGCTGGGCCAGTTTGATTACTTCCCGTTTGACTCGTTCAATCTGAATAGGGGCTACTTCATCTATTACCTCCCGCATCTGTCCATCTCCTGGGCAATTATCTATTTTATAGATCCGCTTTAAATTATCTATCCGCTCTGTAATTTGATTGTTGTAACTTAACAATGAACTATCCTTTAAGGAGAATACGGCTAGCCCACTTTGCATACAATCTCCTATACTATATTGCTTATTATCCGCTCGATGGTCCTTAAATTTATCAAATTGCTGTTTGGTATACTTAAATAGCTCGTCTATCTTTAGATTTTTCATGCCTCAAGGTACGAGTTTTGTCCCATTTTCAACCATATCCAGAATTGCTGATTTTATTGGTTTTTTGGAAAGTACTCAGATATAATTTTATTTAAAGAAATAGACAAATGAGTAAAATGGGAAAAATCCGCGTAAAATATTAATTTAGTAAACCCTTCGACTGTTTCGAAAAAATTAGAAAGGAAAGACAAACATTAGAAGCTGATATCATCCTGTTGAGATATTGGTTTTTCATTTACTGCTTTATATTATAATTTTTAAACCCAGCCAAATCACTGGGTTTAAAATTCCACTCTATTTCTTCCATTCTGAATCTGGACTCAGTCAAAAACTTTATCCTACAACGTTTTCTTATCCGCAAGCTTCTGCAAAGCTTTAATAGTTTTCCCCCTTTTCAAAATAGGATAAATATAGTCGTACGTATTTTGAAGCATATTCCTCCGTTCTTCCATTTCCTCTACATCCCATTGAATTAGCATCGCATCCATAAATTCTAAATTAGCAAGAACAGTCAAATCCAACACACTAGCATAATCTCTTTGATTTCGATCCACAGGCTTATCTGCATTGTTTCTACGCCATTCTTTAGCAGTTTGTCCAAACACAATTTCATTAATCATATCTGCCTCTGCAGCAAAGGGTAACCTTTTCTTATAAGGCTGCGGATGCGTTAATAAGCGTTCATCTACTTGAGATAAAATAGAATTAACTAATACAGAGTAGTTTCCAGATGTTAGGTGTCTTTTGATATTAAAAGGATCCCCTAATTTCAATTGTTCTTCAGTTTTCAATCGCTCAAACTCTCGAATCATGAAGAGTTGAAAAGTAGGCTCTAGCCAGTAACAAAAATGAAGTGCAATGTCCTTTTGAGCAAAAGTTCCTTTACTAGACCTACCTCTTTTACCAGGTTTAATACCTATGGCATTCGTTCGTTGTACCCACTGCGTTGGAGAGATCGTAAATCGATTTGTTCCAGCCTGCATTTTAATTCGGTCGAATTCGACTGAATTAAAATCATCATTTTCTAGCCCTTCCCAGAGGCCTAAATAATCAAGCGTTGAACGAGCCCTAATCCAGTTTTTGATTAGATCCGAAGGAGTCCCAAAATTCTTTGCAATATCGGTAATAGACACATAGTCTTTATCTTGTATCTGATCCAATCTGACTAAAACGCCATTGACGTTCAATTCTTTTTTTGACATAAAGAATGTAGTTGTAGTTTTCTATGGTCTTTTAATTCGGTCGAATTCGATCGAATATAAGTGTACCCTTAATAATTACGCATCTAAAAATGTAAAATTGCCTCTACTTAAAACTATTATAGTCTGGAAATCTCCCTCTTTAAAGCCGTAATCTTCTTCTCATATTTTCGATCCAATGTCTCAAATTGCTCTGGATGCGTTTTCTTAAACACATTAATGTATGCACCTTGAATTGAAGGTTTCTTTAAATTTTCTTCTTCTGACAATTCTGAATCATAAGAAAAACTGGCAAGACGGCTGACTTTTACTTTATCTATGGCAGCCTTTTTTGTATTAGGCTCTATTATTACTATAGCTTTAATCAAATCCATTTCTTCTTGATGAATTTCAGAGAAGATCTCTTTGAGTTCTGATTGCAACTTGGCTTTAGTTGCTTTGGAAGCTGCAGCGGCTTTTTTCTTTTTAGTATGAGCCTTTTGCTTGACAACCACTGGATCCTTTATTTCTGCATACTGAGCCATGTTAACGATGTAACCAGCAACATTATCAATAACCTCTCCTTTCTTTATTCTGTTTAAGGTGTACCTGATCGCATTTCTAACTTGTAATTCTGGATATTGATTCAATAACTTAGCTACTGCTTTTTTGGACATCCATTTTCCTATCAATAAGTGCAACTCTGCTAATACAGGATTCTCTTTTTTAATATTTTCTTTTATTGGAATCTCAATGATTGGTGCAGCTATTGTCTCTTTATTATTTGTAAAAACGTTGTCTTTGTTCTTCGATATGTGAAATTTAAGACTCCCCACTCCCCTACCCTTCTTTATTTCATCGAAGGTAAATTGAATATCTGTGAATTCTAATAAATCACTTTGTGCTTTTAAAATGACCCTACTTTTGAAATGCCCATATAGTTTATATTTATCCTCAATACCTAAAATGGTCTTTAATTCTATTATCGTAAAGGTTCTCCAACCAATTCTCTCATACTGCTTTAATAGTTCGTAAATTCTAATAGAATAAGTACTTGGTAGTTCTAAGATATTCCGTACATCATACATCGTGAATTGAGACCTTAATTGTATCAAATAAGGTTTCATCTTAGGATGGAAAGAAATAGTCAGATACAAATGATCTGATCCAGGCATCGCACCGCTTTCTAAAACAGCACTGTCTAAACCAGATATTACGGGTGCTTCAAATTCCCGCTTTACCCCTTCCACTGCAAAAGGAATGAGAAAGGTTTTTTTCATTAACTTTTTGGCCCCATCTCGCAAAAGGCGATAGGCATCTTTATTTTTAGTTAAGTGAAAATCATTAACGATATCCTTTAGATAGATTTTATAATCCTTAAAATCTTCATCCTCCCAATGAATCATCGTTAGCATCTTGGTAAACAAGCGCATCTCCCAGATATCGAACTTATATCTAGCCTCTACTAAGTCATTGGCCTTTCTAATAAATTTTACAACCTCTTTGCTCATAATGATTGTTTTATTTGTTTACAAATGGTTAATTGATTTCTCTCGTATTATCTAATTCATTTGCTATCGTTTATGTTACCACTGCATATCCCTAAATTTGTGATGGCAAACCCTAAAAAAGCGATAGTTCGTCCTACTTTTGTGATAAATAGACCTAAAAAAGTGATAGTTCAACCTAAATTTGTGATAATTAGGTGCTCTTATCTCTTGATAATCAATCATTTATACTCGCCGAAAAGGATTTAAAAGAAATTAAAAAGATTAACAACAACAGAAAAGACATCCCTAAAT
>CAZXYA010000156.1:0-16775 GCA_964644655.1 uncultured Saprospiraceae bacterium
AAACCATAATAAGACCAAGAAATCATGGTAGAAAAAGCAAAAAGGATGGCAATAAAAGCCAATGGAATAACCGACCAACTAATATTTGCTTCAAAGGCTTGGGCAGTTAAGGCAATACCTTGAACTTCTGCGCCTGCCAAGCTAGGTTCATAAACCGTTGTTAAAATAACCAATCCTGTCATCGTACAAATTACGACTGTATCAATAAAAGGCTCTAATAAAGCGACATACCCTTCTGTTATTGGCTCATTCGTTTTAACTGCGGAGTGGACAATAGAGGCGGAACCAATTCCTGCTTCATTAGAAAAAACGGCTCGTTTGAAGCCTAAAACCATCACACCGATCATGCCGCCAGTAATCCCTTCTGGGGTAAACGCTTGGGTAAAAATGGCTTGAAATGCCCACGGCACTTTGTCGATATTCATAAAAATGATAGTGAGTGCAAAAGCCACATAAGTAAGCGCCATAAAAGGCACTAATTTTTCAGTTACTTTGGCAATACTCTTCAACCCACCTAAAATGACCCCGCCTACCAAAAGCGCAATGACGATTCCAAATAACCAACCTTTATCCGCAAAAAAGCTAGTATCGCCACCTGTTACAAAAACAAATTGCTCATAAGCCTGATTGGATTGAAACATGTTCCCTATGCCCATACAACCAATGACCATAGAAATAGCATAGAAAATACCCAATGGCTTAGCAATACTGCCAAAACCACGTTCTTTTAATCCTTTTTCCAAATAATACATTGGGCCACCAGAAATACTGCCATCTGGTTTAACTTTTCGATACATCACCCCTAAAACGCATTCTACAAACTTGGTAGACATGCCAATTAAACCTGCTACAATCATCCAAAAAATAGCCCCAGGCCCTCCAATGGTAATTAATACAGCAACATTAGCGATGTTACCAATACCAACAGTACCAGATAAAGCAGTTGCTAAAGCCTGAAAATGACTTACTTCTCCAGCATCTTTTCCAGAGGAATAATCTCCTTTGACCAAATGAATGGCATGTTTAAAACCCGTAAAATTTAAAAAATTGAAATAAAAGGTAAAGAATACTGCTGCACTTACCAACCAAAGAACAATTAAGGGGACCTCTGCCCCAAAAATAGGGACACTAAAAAAGATAAAGCGGCTCAATCCATCTGCTAATGGGCGCAAAGCGGAATTAATCGTTTCATCAATACCTTGTGCTTGTAAGGCAAACTGATTAAAAAAGAACAATAAAAATAATAAGATTGACTTAAAATACTTTTTTTGGAAAGCGGAAATAAGCGTCATTCGTTGAGTTATCAAATTAAGAATGGCGGAATATAAGGAATTGCTTTTAATTAACCATATTTTTTCTGTTTTACCAATTGACTTCATCGAATTTACATTTCATCATTCAACATTCATCATTTAGGAAAAAATATTGAATTTTAATTCCTAATTCCTGTTGGATACCGTAATAAAAAACATTTTCTTTGCGAATTTTTTCTAATAATTAGTAGCATCATATTGGCTTATTCAATACATTTGTTATAACTAGTATTCTAATTAATAATTGTTTAGTGCTATTTGTGCCAAATAAATATTGGTAAATGGCTGAACAACCCAAAACAATAATTTAAAAATTATGTCTAGCGAAAAGATTTGGGTCTTTGACACAACCCTTAGAGATGGTGAGCAAGTTCCTGGCTGCCAATTAAATACGCAGGAAAAAATTGAAATTGCTAAACAACTGGAAACCCTCGGTGTAGATATTATCGAAGCTGGTTTTCCTATTTCTAGTCCAGGGGACTTTCAATCCGTTAGAGCAATTTCTAAAGCCGTAAAATATCCCATTATTTGTGGGCTAACTAGAGCGGTAGAAAAAGATATTGACGTGGCTGCGGATGCCCTAAAATTTGCCAAACGACCAAGAATTCATACTGGGATTGGAGCATCGGATTTTCATATTCAACACAAATTTAAAAGCAATAGAGCCGCAGTAATTGAAAGAGGGGTTCGAGCGGTAAAGCATGCTAAGAAATATGTAGAAGATGTAGAATTTTATGCAGAAGATGCAGGGCGGGCAGACAATGAGTTTTTAGCTAGAATGATTGAAGCCGTCATTGCTGCTGGTGCGACGGTGGTGAACATTCCAGATACCACAGGTTATTGTCTACCCATAGATTATGGTGAAAAAATTAAGTACCTAAAAGATAATGTGTCCAATATTGATAAAGCGATTATCTCCGTACATTGTCATAATGATCTTGGGATGGCAACTGCCAACACGATTGCTGGCATCATGAACGGCGCTCGACAAGTGGAAGTAACGATTAATGGAATAGGGGAGCGTGCGGGTAACACGTCTCTAGAAGAAGTGGCGATGATTTTAAATACGCATAAAATAGGGTATGAAACACGGATTAATACTACTAAAATATACCCATTAAGTATGTTGGTGTCTAAAATGATGCGGATGCCGATACAGCCTAATAAAGCAATTGTTGGTAGAAACGCCTTTGCGCATTCTTCTGGTATTCACCAAGATGGGGTGTTAAAACATCGAGATAATTACGAAATCATTGCACCCGAAAAAGTTGGAGTGCCTACCAATTCCATTATCCTAACGGCTAGAAGTGGACGACACGCCTTAAAATACCATTTAGAACGCTTAGGTTTTGAACAAACGACTAAAGAATTATCCGAAACTTATGAGGAATTTTTACTCATGGCAGATGGTAAAAAAGATGTAACGGATGATGATTTATTGCATCTAATGAAAGGAACAGCAAAAACGGGTAAAATTGAATTAGACCATTTACAAGTAACTTGTGGAGAGTCTTTAACCCCAACTGCTACGGTTCATTTGAAAATGGGGGATGAAATTAAAAAAGCGAGTGCGATAGGCAATGGACCATTTAATGCAGCGTGTAAAGCCATTGATATGATTTTACAAGAGCAAATTGACTTAGAAGATTATTTAGTCCAATCAAATATCAACCGTAGTTATGATACGGCAAAGGTACACGTCAAAGTGTGCAACCATAATAAATCTTATGTCGGTTTTGGGGTGCATACAGATATTGTGACCGCTTCTGTTTACGCTTATTTGCAGGCAATTAATAAAATTACAGCCTTGACGGTGAATATTCCAGAGGCAGAGGAGGAAGTAGTCAAAGTTTAAGTAGTCAGACAGAATTATGTTAACAACTTTTACCACATAGTCAGATAGTAAAAAACACATAGTAAACATAGTTTTATGCACTAAATGCATCTATCTAATACGTAGAACTATGCTCACTATCCCGATAAAAATGCGGGACAAGTTGTGAAAATGCTATTGTGACTATGTGATAAAAAAATGTTAGTTTTTTTTTGTCATAGTATTTAAAGGTTTTATTATCTCCATTCTTTGATTTTATGCTTACGGTTGAGAATGTTCGTTCTGAAAGAAAGTATCTGTTTCTAAAACCCATGCAGTTAAAACACCTCTAGTTTTACAACCTTGGTCAATATTCACTACATTCCCCATAATTAATGGATGATTTTTACCATCATTAGAAGTTGGAGTATGTCCTATAAATATCCTTTCGAAATTACCTATGCTAATATTTAGTTTTGGTTTATTCATTCGTGCAAGATTCTCATTGACTAAAAAATTTTGCATAGAAGTATGGTATAAACTCCGATTCCATAAAAGTTCCTCTTTATTAGTACTAAAAGTTTGGTCAAAGCCTAAATCTTCTTTGAAACCAGCGTGTACAAAAAGTAGATTATCCTCTAGATGATAATATTTTAAGTGGTTAAAAAAATGCTGTTTATGGATTTTTATAAATTCATCTGAATATTTTAAATAGGAATCATAAGTCGCTTTACCACCTTGTATATACCAAAGTTGATATTTTTTTTGAATATAGGATTCATCTCTTAGATTGTCAAAGTCATTGGTTAAAATATCTAAAAACCATTTATCGTGATTGCCTAGTAAAAAAATATTATCAAATGGAGATTGATTTTGAATTTCTAATAAAGTACGGACTACTTCAAAAGATTGTGACCAACCATCAATATAATCACCAATACAAATAATACGGTCTTCTTTTACATTAAATTTAGCATTTGCTAAAACTGATTTTAATGCTTTTAAATTTCCATGAATATCTCCAATAACTAAAGTTCTTTTTGGTTTTATTTTTTTCATTTACTTGCTTGTTAATTGCTTTTAATGTCTTTAGAGATTTCATGAAGAAGGAAAAACTGTTTTGTTTGTGGTCTATTTTTAATCTAAAAACCCCATCGCCTTTTTACCCAAATCGGTCAAATCCTCAAAAGTAGCTCGATTTTTATACTGAACCTCACGATCTTCAGCAGACCAATCAGGAGCAGAAAGACCCTTCAAGAAGTGATTTTTTTGGAGTTCTATATACTTTTTGTTTTTCTCACAATAAGGAGTCGCGCCAATAAAAATAACGTTGCTATATTGATTGCCTTCATGTTTCTGCTCCACAGAATGAATTAAATCTGGATGCCACCAAACAGTATCACCAGGTTGCAACTTAGGAATGCTACACAATCCTTTAATCAGCGGGGCATGCCATTTATTATCAACATTAAAGGCTCTTTTCGCCAATGAACCACACCAATCGTCATCGGAGACATCTCCTAAAAGAGGGCGCAACATGGCATAACTAGTAGCTTCTTTAAGAAAGGGAATGACTTGTAGCGTACCGTCTCCTTTTCCTTGAGCAGTCAAGGCGGTCCAACCTTGGAAGGCTCTAAACACTCTGCATACTGCGGGGGAAGGAATAAATTCGACTGCTAAACGGGAGGATAAGTCAAAAGGGTCATAGTTTTTCCAATTTCCTTGAAAAATAGGGGCATAGGTTTTTCGATAATTTGGTTCCATCCAGCGTTCTACCGAACCACTATCCAGATGTGGCGAAAGCCCGAAGGTAGTATCTTGAGGTTCTCGCATCCGAATACGGTCTGCATAACTGAGCATTTTACCCTTGTCGAATTGCCCATTATCCTTCCATAAATCAATCAAAAAACGTTGAACCACAAACATATTTTCATGTTGACGTGCTTCAATCTGGGGCTTGCTCCAATAAATACCATAAACTTGTGGTTTGCTATTTTTTAAGCTACCAAAATAATTGTCTTCCGCATTTACTTTTTGTCCTAAATAATCGTTCCGTTCCAGATAATTTTCTACTTCTGTGTTCCAGCCTTTGGCTAATTTCCTTGGGAAAACATTTTTTATGATTAAGCAACCTCTTTGTTTAATGCGCGTTTTATTAATCGCTTCAGGATTATTGAGCAATGTGTCAAATTCTATAATCGGAATTGGTGATATACCTGCTTTTTTTTCAGCTTCTATTTCTTTTACTCTTTCCGCTATGGCAGCATTTAACTGATTCCATGTTCCAGCTAAATCGGCTATATTATTTCTAAGTGATGTTTTTACCGCTTCTGTAGTTAATTCCATTATTTTTATTTTTGTTATACTATTCTCAATGCTATTCTCAGATTTAAGTTAAGCTACACTCATCAGAAAACTTTGTGTTCTATGTGTTCTATGTTTTCTTTGTGGTAAAAAATGGATTATTTTATTTGAGTACTTATTTTGTTGTAAACGGCTCAAAAAGGCATATCATCAAACAAACTCCCTTCCTGTTTCAATTCTTCTATCTTCATAGCTTCTACCAAAAACAAAGTTTCCTTTGCTCGTGTAACAGCCACATATTTCAGATTGACTTCCTGCGTTTTTTCCCATTCTTGATACCCTGGTCGATCATAAGGCATTTTATCATAATCAATAATAAAAACCCGATTTTCTTCTAAACCTTTAGCTCGGTGAATCGTGGATAATCGAATAGGATTTTCTTTATCAGAAACGTAGGCTTTTATTTTTTTCAAAACATGGGTGAGGGTCGCACAATCACTTTTCCATAATTCCACTTTTTTATGGATGAAATCTAATTTTTGGTCGAGGTACTCCAATTCTTGTTTGATGCGAATGGCTCGCTCGGTAGGGTCAACAATTCTTTCTGAATTCTTTTTAATGAGCCATTCCCAACGTTTAACGACGACCATTCTTAGTTTTTCAAAGGCATAAGAATTGGTATTTAATTTTTGTTGGAGTTCATTTTGTTTAAAAATATTTTTAAGTTCCCCTATAAACTCGGTGGCTTCATCTTGGTGGATTTGTACTTTGATATTTTTATCAATAAAATCAAAAACTAATAAGACCATACCAGAACGTAAACGGCTGATAATCAAATCACCCGGTTTAGCCAATTTGTTTACTTTATGAATCGGGATGGTCTTAATTTCTCCTTCTGTTTTTTTGTTTCCTTTAATATCTGTGCGAATACCTTGGGCAATTTTGATAACCGCTTGCGGGCAACGAAAGCAAGTGGTTAAAGGTAATTCTTTAGCTTTGGTATAGGTTTTTACTCGGTCGAAGGAGTTAATATCAGCTCCTGTAAAACCATAAATAGATTGTTGGGGGTCGCCAACGGCAAGTATTCTCCCACCTTGTTTACCATATTTTGCAGCGACTGAAAATTGGGCTTTGGATAAATCTTGACATTCATCAATAAACAAAAAATCATATTGCTGGACAGGGGCTAATTTCCATCGAAAAGGCAAATACAGCATGTCTGTAAAGTCAATGGTCATGGTGTTTTTAGACAAATCATTTCCAGCCCTCAATAATAATTGATGGCAATCATAGTATAATTTTAATTCGTGCCGAAATCCTTTTTTCTCTATATCCAAGCGATTAAAAATACTAAAATGGATAACCATTTTTTCAAAATCCTCTAGTGAATCTTTCGTTAAAGTAGACCTATATTTTTGATTAATTTCAACTAATCGTTTTCTAATTTTAAAATAAAGCCCTTTGACGGCAAACTGTTGTCGTTTGTCATAATCAACAGCTTCTGGTTTTAGTCCATTTAATCGGGCGAGCCTTTCAAAATTAGGCGCTAATTGATTTTGTAATAAGCCACTATTTAATAATTCAGGATATTTTCGATTGTCCAATTTAATGGGGTAGCCAGTCGCATTATTATCCACTAAAATTTGCCGACCCAAAGCATGAATGGTTTTAACGGTAATACTATTAATGCCTCTCTCGTGGAATTTTTTGGCTATTTCCTTGGCAATACTGGTATTAAAAGCACAAAAAAGCGTTGCATGGTCATCGGGGACAAATCGGGCGCATTCCATGATAGTGGTCGTTTTGCCTGCACCAGCTACTGCATCAATAATGCCATGTCCTTTGCCTTCTTGGACAAAATCAAAAATTGCATATTGTTCGGAAGTAAAAATCATTTTGTAAGGTAAGAGGTATTAATTAGCTTTTGGATTTTGTTTTCTTTCAAAGATAAACCATTTTTTCTAACCATTCTTATCCAATCTCCTAACAAATACCTAAATTAGCCAGTCTTTATAAAAAGTTGCAATTTTGTGAGTAGCCAACCAGCAACTAGCAACCAGCAACCAGCAACCAGCAACATGAAAATACTACACACATCTGACTGGCACCTCGGTCAAAAATTTCTCACCAATGACCGCAAAGCGGAGCATGAAATGGCATTGGATTGGTTATATGACACCATTCAAACCGAAAAAGTAGATGCTCTAATTGTAGCTGGCGATGTATTTGATATTGGCAATCCGCCAAGTTATGCTCGTACTATTTACTATCGGTTTTTAACTAAATTACAAGGGAGTTGTTGTCGCCATATCATTATTATTGGGGGCAATCACGATTCTCCTTCTATGTTAAATGCCCCAAAAGAATTACTAGAAATTTTAAATGTACACATTATTGGAGCAGCCACAGGAGATATTAACGATGAAATTATTCCCCTAAAAGATGGAAAAGGGAACTTAGAAGCTGTTATTGCAGGCGTTCCTTTTTTAAGAGATAGAGATATTCGACAAAGCGTGGCGGGAGAAACAGGTTTAGAACGTATTGCTAAAGTCCAAGAAGGTATAATTAGACATTTTAAAGAAGCAGGGGAAGCCGTCAAACAATATGCTAAACAGCCAGTTCCAATTATTGCCACAGGACATTTATTTGCCAAAGGGGCTTTAGCTGGCGACAAACAAGACAATATTTACATCGGCGACATAGAAAACATTGAGGGGGATAACTTTCCCAAAGTTTTTGATTACGTAGCCTTGGGGCATATCCATCGACCACAATTGGTCGGAGAACAAAATCATGTGCGCTATTCTGGGTCCATTATTCCATTGAGTTTTAGTGAAATTCAGGATAGTAAATTGGTGTTATTACTCCATTTTGAGGGTAAGCAATTAGAAACGATCCAAGAAATAAAAATACCTCGATTTAGAGAATTGGTGAAATTTAAAGGCACTTTGGAATCTGTTCAAGGTAAATTAAAACGCTTTGATGCAAAACGGAAAGGTGAATTGATGCCTTGGGTCGATATAGAAATTGAAATGGAACAACATATCCCAAATTTGGATGGCGAAATTCGAGAATTTGCCAAAGATTTTTGGATGGATATTTTGAAAATACGGACTAGAAGACCACATGCGGCTTTGGAAAGTTTAGCCACCGAAATTAGTTTGGATGATTTAAGTCCGGAAGAGGTATTTGTGAAAAAATGTGAAAGTGGAGGAGTAATGGCAGATACTGATAAAGCAGCTTTATTGTTGACTTTTAGAGAATTATGTGATTGGATGGCAACAGAAGAAACCTAAACTGGTAGCACAGACTTCAGTCTGTTCTGGATACAGGTCTTTAGACCTGTCAAAATCAGGTAAAATATAATTTGCTAACCTAAAGGTCAGCGTCCCAGACAGACTGAAGTCTGTGCTACCAGTTTTCAGTAATTTGAATTAGATAACAAACTATATGAAAATACTAAAAATAGCATTAAAAAACCTAAATTCCTTGAAGCTAGACACCGTCCTAGACTTCACGGAAAACCCATTGCGAGATGCAGGCTTATTTGCTATAGTAGGAGATACAGGGGCGGGGAAAACGACCATTCTCGATGCTTTGACTTTGGGTTTATACGGAAGAGTACATCGAAATAAAGACGAAGGGGAAGTACTATCTTATGGAGCGGTGGACGGACATGCAGAAGTAGAGTTTTTGGTAAAAGAAGAAGTGTATAGAGGCAAATGGATTATTTGGCGGTCTAATAAGAAAGTAGATGGAAAAATTAATACCAAAAGAGAATTAGCTAAATGGAATGAGGAAAAAGCGGTATTTGAAATTTTGGGGAGTAAGGTCAGAGACATTAATGTAAAGGTAGAAAAAATTACAGGTTTAGACTATGAACGATTTAGCAAATCGGTGATGTTATCGCAGGGAGATTTTGCCGCCTTTTTGAAAGCAGGAGATAGAGAACGGAGTAATTTATTGGAACGTATTACAGGCACGGAAGTCTATTCTCAAATTTCTATTGCTGCCTTTAAAAAACATAAAGAAGAGGAGCAAAAAATAAGTGAGCTAAAAACAGAATTAGCAGCCTTGCAAATACTGGATGGAGCTACGGTTAAAACCTTAAAGTCCGAAGTAAAAGATTTAAAAAAAGAAAGTAAAAGTCAGCAAAAAATAGTAGGAACGATTCAAAGCCAAATACAATGGCGGGATAGGTTAGCCACTTTAGAAAAACAGCAAACTATTTTTGGAGAATCTGTAGAAAAGGTAGAGCAAGATATAACAGCAGCAGCGCCTAAGTTTGCCAAGTTAGAAGGACATCAGAAGACCTTGATTTTTCAGAAGGAGCTAACCAAGTTAGAAGGTTTTGAAACCAGTCAAACCGAGCTACAAGCAGAGCAATTGGAGTTAAAAGCAGCCATTGAAAAATATCAATCCATAAAGGATGATTTAACCGAGAAATCTACTTTAATTAATGGCAAATTAATGGCTTTAAAAAAGGAAAGAGTTGAAAAAGAGCAGTTATTTCAACAAGTAAATGGGTTGGATATCCAATTGAAAGAAAAACAAATTCCTTTTCAAAAAATACAAAATGAACAATTAATAGTTGGTGAAGAATTAACACAAAACCAATTAAAAATAGATGATTTAATAACCAAAGAACAAGAAGGAAAAACCTTAGTGGTTAAAATAAAAGATTGGTTGACTCAGAATGAAAAATTCAAGGATGCTGCAACTGTTTTACCCGCTTTAAAAAATTTATTTAGTGATTGGGCGATTAACCAAAAAGAAGCAAAAGAACTCGAATTAGTGATAAAAGAACAGGAACAAGGCTTACAAAAAACGCAGCGATTTATTCGTGAATTTGATGAAAAATTAGCGACTCAACAAGCCTCCTTAAAAAACGCAGAGACTGCCTTTTTAAGCCAGTTTACAATTAATGAAGCAACGGAAAGAAGTCAATTATTGGAGTTGTTGACTACCGAAATAGAACAACTGGACGGTAAATATAAAAGCTTAGACCTACTGATTGAATTAAATGAAGACTACCAAGAATTAATAACCGATTTAAATAAATACGATGAGGAAATAATTGATTTAGAAAATAAGCGAGCCATTATTGAAGGGCGATTATTGACGGCTATAGAGATGGAAGAAGCCTTGCAAGAAAGATATGATTATAAGTTACAAATGTATGAGCGAGAAAAATTATTGGCAAATTATGACAGAGAACGAGCCAATTTAGTAGAGGGGGAGAAGTGTCCACTCTGCTTGTCCACCGCTCATCCTTTTAGAACGATTAAAGATTATAAACCTTATGTAGATGAAACAGAGGCAGAATATATGGCGGTTAAAATGCAAATGGACCATTTGAAAAAAGAAACCAAAAAGTTACTATTTAGACAAGATGAAATTAGCAATCAAATTTTGCAAATTGTAGGGGCGCAGGAAAAAGATTTAGAAGGCAAAAGAGATTTGATTTTAAAACGTATCAAGGTAGCGGAAACTAAGATTGCTACCATTGCCCCTGAATTGATTGACGATAATTTGTACCACACTACAAAAGGAGCTATTTTATTACAAAAATCCAATGCAGTTAAAATAGCCTTATATAAAAAACGGGAGCAAAAAAGTGAATTAATTGAATTGAATCAAGAAATTCTACAACAAGAAAAAGTAATAGCTGCCTTACATCAGAATTATAATGAAGAAAAAATTAAAATAGCTAGTACCCAAACAGCTTATGAAAATACGACGACTAAATTAAATTTGATTCATAAAAAACAAAGCGCATTACAAACAAAAATAGAGACTATCCTAAATCCATTTCAACTAGAGATAGTTCATGAAGCTACTGATGATACGCTTGATTTACTATCCAAAAAAGCAGCAGATTTTAAAAGAGGAACAGAGAAACAAATAAAATTAACTCAAGATTTAGCCTTATTTAAACAAGCCTTAAAACAACAAAAAAAGCAGCAGCAAGAAATAGAAAAGCGATTAAATAAGGTCAAAAAACAAGTTGAAGAAAGACAGTCAGAAATTACGACTTTACAAAAAGAACGACAAATTTTATTCGGAACAGGACAAGTAGTGACTATACAAAGTGCCCTTAATAACCGTTTGCAAGAAGCAGAAATGGTAGACAAAAAAATCAATCAAGCATTAAAAGAAGCCGAGATTCAATTAAAATCGGAATTGGCTAAAGCGAAAAAGAATACTAAAGATATAGAAAAGGTCAATAAAGCCATTGACCAACAAACAACTCAACTATTAAGCAAAATTACCGCTAAAGGGTTTGCGACTATTGCTGCTTTAAAAATAGCCAACCTTTCATTGGAAGAAGTAGAAACCTTAACAAGCTTACAGGCGGATTTACAGAAACAATTGACCCAAAATCAACAATCTCTAAAAAACACGAGCAAAGAATTAAAAGACACCCTTGCCAAAGCCTTAACGACAGAAACGATAACTACTTTAAAAGAAAAACTAAGCGCCACCGAAGCACAATTCCAACAATTACAACAACAAATAGGGAAAATTACCCAGCAACTAGAGGATAATGACAGCCGTAAAGCCCAAGGGAAAAGTTTAGTTGAAAAAATGGATATTCAACAAAAAGAATACAGTCGTTGGGCAAAATTAAAAGATATTATCGGTGCTGCTGATGGGAAAGTTTTTCGTGCCTTTGCCCAAGGGTTGACCTTGAAAAAGTTAAGCGAATTAGCCAATCGGCATTTATTACAATTAAATGGTCGCTACTTAATTCACAAACCGAATGACCGAGATTTAGCTCTCGAAATTATTGACCAACATCAGGCGAATAATATTCGTTCTATTCATACTTTATCGGGTGGAGAAAGTTTTTTGGTAAGCCTAGCTTTGGCTCTAGGTTTATCTGATTTAGCGGGCAGAAATACCCAAATTAAGTCCTTATTTATTGATGAAGGTTTTGGTACACTAGATGAATCTGCTCTGGATTTGGCGATTGCTACCTTAGAAAACTTGCAGTCCAAAGGTAAGCGAATTGGCGTAATTTCCCACGTTGCTGCTTTAAAGGAACGTATTGGGACACAAATTCAGGTGCAAAAACGGGGGAGTGGATTTAGTAGCCTAAATATTGTTGGATGATTTTTAGGAGATAGAATCTGGGTTTATTCCTAAAGCTTTTAGTTTAGCAGCTAATGCAGCAGCTTTTAGTTTGGCAGCCGCTGCTTCTGCTTTTATGCGTTGGTTCTCTGCTTTAACCTCTATATTCTCTGCTTTGATTTCGGTGTTCTCTACTTTAACTTCTATATTCTCTGCTTTGATTTCCGTATTCTCTGTTTTAATTTCGATGTTTTCCTTTGTTACAGATTTTACATCTGCGATTACTTCTGCATAAGATAGAAATGGACTTCCATTAGGATGATATAGTTTTAAGGTTTTTTGTGTCCACAAAAGTCTAAATTTTAATAAGGGACTTGTCCAGTCTTTAGTTTTTATTTGAACTAATTTATTATTGGTACGATTGTAAATTTCTAGCTGATTATCTTTGGGGTCATAAACATAATATTCAATGACATCATAAGTCTCATAGAGTTGCAGTTTTCGCTTCATCTCCTTTTGGGTATTACTATGGGATAATATCTCAAAGACGATTTGTGGAGCAATATGGTCTTCATTCCATTGTAAATAGGAGTTTCTATGTCCTTTAGGTCTGCCGATAGCCACCATTACATCTGGGGCTACGCTAAATTTATTATTGCCTTCAACTGGATACCATAATAAATCACCTGCTACAAAGATGTTTTGATTAGCGGTGGTTTCTTCTAACCCATTTTTAATAAAGGTCATCCAGTTCCATTGGCGGGTATTGTCTGCCATAGGTTTTCCATCTGAGGAGGGGTAGTGAATGTGTAGTTTTGAATGAATTGGAACAGTCATAATGGCAAATTTAAACAAAAAAATGGCTGGATGCTAGTTAGTTGTTATATTTAAAATTACGTCATTTATTCAAGTTATCCAAATTTTCATTGTTTTTCTCTTTAAAAATTAGCCCTACCTTTGCCCAAACTTTACTCATTTATGAAATTCGAGGATTACCGCATCTCTCCAGACATCAAAAAAAGCATTGCTAAGCTAGGGTTTCGGCGACCAACCGATATTCAATTCAAAGCCATTCCTAACATTTTAAAAGGCGAAGATTTATTAGCTATTGCACAGACAGGAACAGGAAAAACGGCAGCTTTTGCAATTCCTGTATTAAGCATTTTGCATGACCGCAAACAAGGGCGTAGAAGGCCTGATGGGATTAAGTGTTTGGTCATGGTGCCTACCAGAGAATTAGCCATTCAAATCAATGACGTATTTGTAGAATTAGGGCGATATACGAAAGTAAATTCCTTTGCTATTTTCGGTGGAGTAGAGCAGGATACGCAAATTGAGAAATTACAAAAAGGAATAGATGTGTTAGTGGCAACGCCTGGGCGAATGTTTGATTTAATCAGTCAAAAACACTTAAATCTAGAACGAGTAGAGTTATTGATTTTGGATGAAGCTGACCACATGTTGGATTTGGGGTTTATCAAAGACATTCGAGACGTGATGCGTTTTTTA
Organism: uncultured Saprospiraceae bacterium; assembly: GCA_964644655.1. Classification (GTDB taxonomy): domain Bacteria; phylum Bacteroidota; class Bacteroidia; order Chitinophagales; family Saprospiraceae; genus JAFMDF01. Next base: position 14,014 of record CAZXYA010000156.1, read on the forward strand.
CCTAAAAAACGACAGACTTTATTTTTCTCGGCAACGATTGATGAAAAGATTAAAAAGATTGCTTACTCCTTGGTCAGTAAAGCGGCTATTCGGATACAAATTTCTCCGAAAGACCCTGTTTCAAAACGAGTGGAACATTTTGTAACTTATGTAGAAATGGATGACAAGCGCTTCTTTTTAGAGCGGTTAATCAACCAAAATGAATCGACTAAAATTCTAATCTTTGTGCGGACAAAAGTTCGTGCCGAACGAGTCAAAAAGGCAATGGAACGAGTAGCAATAAATACGTTAACCATACATGGAGACAAAGGACAAAAGGACCGTTTTGAGGTAATGAATCAATTTAAAAAAGGCATCGTCAAAGTATTAATTGCCACGGATGTATCCGCTAGAGGGATTGATATTCCAAATGTGAGTTATGTGGTGAATTACGATTTGCCAGAACAGGCAGAAAACTATGTACACCGTATTGGGCGAACAGGGAGAGGCACGCACCGAGGCTATGCCATTTCTTTTTGTAGCACCCCCGAAAAACGATTATTAGAAGCGATTGAACAATACATTACCAAACCCATTACGGTAATGGAATTAGATAAAGAAGATTACGAAGCGACAATTACTTTTTCGACGGAAGCAAAACCTGATTGGGAAGGATTGAAAGAAGAGATGGAAGCTTTTGAAAAGGCTAAGCGGAAGAAGCGGAAGAAGAAAGGTCAGTAACCAGTATTACAGTAGGCAGTTTGCAGGCTTACTGCCTACTGTAAACTGCCTACTGCCTACTATTTATTTTCCATTTTCGACAATAAATTGACGTTCGACCATTTTTCGGTTACGGGCATCAATAATCAAAAAATACATCCCATTTTGAGCATCTGACATATTGATTTGTACGGTCCTATTGCCTTTGATGAGCGGCCGGGTGGCGACTTCTTGCCCCCCCATACTAAAGATTCTAATTTGTCCTTCTAATTCTGTAAAATGGCCCACTTTTAAATTGAAGACACTTCTAACTGGATTTGGGTATATGGTAATAGATTCTTCATCTATTAAAAACTGTTCTGATCTTACTTCTGAATATTGATAATCTCCATTATCAAAAACTTGTTTGACTCTATAGTAATTGGTGCCAAAATCTGGTGCTTCATCGGTCTTTTTAAGGGTATCACTAAAACCATCAGTTACCAAAACATCAATGGCTTGAAAGTCTAAGCCATCCATTGATTTTTCTATGACAAATTGTTGAGTGGTGCCCTTGTTTTCTGCTACCCATTCTAGAGTTAAGCCGTTTTTTTCGACGTTTAATCCTAAATCGAAAGAACCAAATAACTCTGAACCATAAAGTACATGACTTTCTTCACTTTCTGGTCCTTCTTCATACTCTTCATACTCCTCTTCATTGTCTGTAATATAAACACCTGAGAAGGCATTGGTGAAACCAGCTCCTAAAACAGAAATCTGATTCCCTATATTTAATTTATCATTTTTGAATACTTTGATATCTTCTTCTGTAATGAATCGTGGTTTTCCTGTTTGTTCGCCAATATTTTCAAAAGAAAATAAAATAACTTCTTCTCCTTCAATATAATCAATATCTCTGATGTGTCCTGCTAGGTTAAAGACCAAATAATCCTTAGTTGGATTATTGTTAGGTGCAATGATATTATTATTATTTTGCCAATTTCCTTTGAAGCTTTCAATATTTCCTACCGAAAAACCACCTGTATTCACGACAAAACTAATTTGTGCGGTATTGGTGATATTCTTTGGAGAAGCGTAAGATGTTTCAGGCATCAATTTGACCAAATAAGTCACGCCATCTTCCTGTGATTCAATGGTGAACTTTATTTGAGCAAAAAGAGCAGATTGGATAAAGAGAAAAGATAACAAGAAAAGCGTTCTCATAAATTAGTGTTTAAAAAAAGTGTTGGACTTTAGTGATTGTGGGGAGGTTAGACCGTATCAAAGTCTACAAAGTGAATAAGATAAAAATAAAGAGGGGAGAATGTAAGGGATAATTAATCATGAAGTAAGAGTCAAAAATAAAGCCAAACTTTATATTTCAATAGATAAATTATATTTTCTTAATAGACCTATTAAACCATTTACGGAGAATTTTGCTTTATTAATTTGATTCACAGAAGGTTCGATATTAAAATTAATTGCGGTGCGAAAGTCTGTTTCGGATAAATTTGTTTGCTCAAAAATAGCATTTGATAGATTACATTTTTTTAGGACTATTTTACTCAAATTGGCATTGGCAAAATCAACTTCTACCAAAGAACAAGCCTGAAAAATAGACTTCCTTAAATCTACTTGATAAAAAGAGGAAAAATCCAAGCGGCAATGGTTAAAATTAGCCGAAAACAAAAAGGATTGAAAACTATCAAATCGTATCCCTATTAATTTGCAGCGATCAAATAATATATTTTGTAGCCCTGTTTCTGTAAGGATAGCATTACTAAAATCACAATTGCTAAATTGGCAATCTATAAAAATAAAACCAGTTAATCGGACAGTTGAAAGGTTACAATCTTGGAATTGGCAGTTTTCATAAGTTCCTTTTTGTAAAGCTATTTGAGTGAAATCATGGTGCTTAAATGTTTGATCGTCGATAAAATGTGGACTCATTTCTATACAATTTTGAATGTTTGGTCAATACTACTACTTTCGTCTTTAGAGCGTCAGATGAAAAATTGATATTATTTATGTGACTATTCAGAAGCGAGAGCAGAGATTAGAGAAAAGAGATTAAACCTAGAATA
>CAZXYA010000157.1:0-16615 GCA_964644655.1 uncultured Saprospiraceae bacterium
TTGCTAGATTTTCAAAATCTAGTAAATCTAAATTATTGGTTGATAGTCAAATACAGATTTACTAAATCTTAGAGATTTAGCAAATCATGAGTTTGCGGTCAGCCTGAGTTGTCCGTTGTCCGTTTTACTAATTATAGAGCTAACCGACAACAGACAACAGCTGCAAATTTAATTCTTAAATACTAGCTTGGCACTACAGGAAAAAAACCTATTTTTGCAGTCACTTATGAACTTTTTGTCCTAAAAAATCGTAAGTTTTACCAAAGTTTTAAATTTTCAATTTTTCATTTTCAATTTTTATTTCACGATGATTAATATCACACTTCCAGATGGCAGCGTTCGTCAATATGAAGCAGGCGTAACTTCAATGCAAGTAGCGGAGTCGATTAGTGCAGGTTTGGCACGTAATGTCTTATCGGCTAGGGTAAACGGGGACGTTTGGGATGCCGACCGACCAATTAATGAAGATTCATTAGTACAGTTATTGACCTGGAGAGATAAGGATGGAAAAATGACCTTTTGGCATTCAACGGCGCACTTGATGGCAGAGGCGATTGAGGCAGTTTATCCAGGGGTAAAATTTGGAACAGGGCCAGCAATTGATGATGGGTTTTATTACGATATTGACCCAGGGGAGCATAAAATCTCAGAAAGTGATTTTAAGAAGATTGAGGATAAAATGATAGAGTTGGCAAGACAAAAAAATAAATTTGTTCGTCAAGATATTACAAAAGCGGATGCCCTTAAATATTTTACAGATAAAGGAGACGAGTATAAATTAGAGTTGATTGAAAAAAGGGGGGAAGATGAAGCTTTAACGCTATATACTCAAGGTAACTTTATTGACTTATGTAGAGGACCGCATGTACCACATACAGGTGTGATTAAGGCAGTAAAAATCATGAAAGTTGGTGGTGCCTTTTGGCAAGGAGATGAGTCTCGACAACAGATGGTGCGTTTAAGAGGGGTTGCTTTTCCAAAGGCAAAAGAGTTGAAGCAATACTTAACTATGTTGGAAGAGGCAAAGAAAAGAGACCATAGAAAATTAGGTCAAGAAATGGACTTATTTATGTTCTCTGAAAAGGTAGGGGCAGGCTTACCAATTTGGTTGCCAAAAGGAAATGCCGTAAGAGAACGTTTGATGAAGTTCATGCAAGATGAGCAAGTAAAACGTGGGTATAAATTGGTAACAACACCACATATTGGCAAAAAGGAATTATATGTTACTTCTGGTCATTATGCCAAATATGGAGAAGATAGTTTCCAGCCTATCAGAACGCCAAAGACTGATGAGGAGTTTTTGTTAAAACCAATGAATTGTCCACATCATTGTGAAGTCTATGCACATCGACCACATTCTTATAAAGAATTGCCTTTGCGAATAGCTGAATTTGGTACAGTTTATCGCTACGAACAAAGTGGAGAATTACATGGCTTGTCCAGAGTAAGAGGGTTTACCCAAGATGATGCGCATATTTTCTGTACAGAAGCACAATTAAAAGATGAATTTTTAAATGTGCTGGATTTAACAGAAACGGTATTAAGAAAAATGGGCTTTAAAAATTATACCGCTCAAATTTCTTTGCGAGATCCATCCAAACCAGAAAAGTACATTGGCTCTGATGAAAATTGGCGAAATGCCGAGAGTGCGATTATCGAAGCGACGCAAGAAGTAGGTTTAGAAACCGTAACTGAATTAGGCGAAGCAGCCTTCTACGGCCCTAAGTTAGACTTTATGATTAAAGATGCTTTGGGTAGAGAATGGCAATTAGGAACAATCCAAGTGGATTATAATTTACCTGAGCGTTTTAAATTGGAATACGTCGGCTCAGATAATGAGAAGCACCGACCAGTAATGATTCACCGTGCGCCTTTCGGTTCTTTAGAACGTTTTATGAGTGTGTTGATTGAGCATACGGCTGGTAAATTCCCTTTATGGTTGACACCAGAACAATTTGTAATACTACCAGTAAGTGATAAATATAATAAGTATGCAGATAGTTTAGTCACCCAATTAGCGAATCAGGACATTCGTGGTTTTGTCGATGATAGAAACGAAAGTATTGGTCGAAAAATCCGAGACAATGAATTGAAGAAAATTCCTCTATTATTAATCGTTGGAGAGAAAGAAGCTGCCGCTGGTGGCGTTGGTGTTCGGATTCAAGGAGAAGGAGATAAAGGATTTATGACATTGGATGAATTCGTTCAATTCTTTCAAGAACAATTAGCAGCGGATGATCAAAAAGAAGTAGCAGCAACTGCTTAGTTTTCTGCTTATAATAGCTAAAATAAAAGCCCTTGAATAAATTATATTCAAGGGCTTTTTGCGTAGAAGAATTGGCGTATAAAATAAAATATTTTCTTTTTTATTAAATTTTTATTAATATTTTTAATTTTTTATAAAATTTAATTATATTTGTATTATCCTATAGACCGAGCCATTTAATGTAAAACAATTTAGCTACAAGTGAACAAAACACAAAAACAATGCTGAAACTCGGTCTCTACAACAAACCTAGCAATAGAATTATATTCCTATTAATAAGCCTTTCCTTTCTCTTTCCTAAGTTATTTTATGCTCAACTTTATACCAATGTAGTTATCAATGAAATTTCTGGCGACGGTGGTAACATCGAAGCAGGTAATGATGCTATCGTAGAATTAGCTGGACCACCAGGAACAAATATTGGTTGTATGGTGATTACCAATACGGAATGGGCGATTGTCTTGCCAGCCAATACCCTGATTCCTGCTGATGGAATTTTTCTAATTGGCTGCGAAGAACGCAACAATGTTAGTAATGGCTTTTATACAGGTACACATACAGGACTTTCTTGTAGTGTTTGTGATTTCCCTGGTTTAGTCGTTGATTTTGATGTTTGCAATGCTGTTAATGCTGCTTATGTCTCTACCTCCCTTTATTCTACTTACGGATTCACTTTAGACAATCAAAGTTGTAATGGGAATAAAGATGGAGATCAAGTAATTTTATTTCAACCCAATGGTATCCCTCATGATGCTATTTATTGGGGAGCGGCAGATAATACCAATGCCAATGGTGGTGGCATGACAGCAGGTGGTGCTTCGGGAAACTGTGGACTATCTGCAGATCATGTTTCTGTTCAAATTGGACAAGCTTATACACTAGGAGACAATGATAATAATGGAATAATTAACGATTATACAGGCACACATCAAGGCTTTAAATCGAGTGGAGGAAATGCACTAGCGGTTAACGTAATGCCCAATGGGAATGATGACTTTGGCAATCCTGAAATATCAGGAATGCTCATTGCTGCACCTCCCGGTGATTGTAATGCGACTAATCAGATTTATACCGTTCCTTCCTTGACTGATCCAATTTGGGTAAATGCAGGTTTATCAATAGTGAGTTGCAACTCTACTTTTATCCGAATTAATGATACTAGTCCTGTAGGGAATAGTACCCAAACGGCAAGTGCTGCTACCACTTCTTCTCATAAAGATGATCCTGATTTAAATGCAGATTGGGTCGCCTTCAATGTGACTGATTTAATACCAAGTTCTGTTAATTCGATAATGGCAGCCACTCAATGGCAAATTACCAATCACCCTAACCCAAGTCAACCTAATGATGCAGATTCATGGGATTTTTTCTATGATTTGGGTGTAGGTAATGTGGAAATTACAGCAAAAGATAAAATAGACCTTACGCTTTGTAGTTCACAATCCGTTACCTTTAGTTTAGAGGTCTATAATTATCAGCATGTAGAACCAACTATTCGATCCTCCTACAAAGCAGGTTCTTTTGTGAGAGATGAGAAAGGAATAGACCAAGCTTGGACCATTGCTTCTGTTGGCAGTTCGGCTACAGCAGGAGGAAACGCTAGTGCAAATGATGGTATCACGACTTTTACCTTTACCTCCAATAATTTAGCTGCTGGTGCAACGCATACATTTACCCTCGTTTGGGATGATTATACCGATTGTTGTGGCTCTGGAAATAATAACACCGTTGTTAGTCAAGCCATAGCACATGAATGTTATGAAAAGATTGAAGTCAATATAAAAGTAGCGGAAGCTATGAGGGTATCAGACAATGAAATTACCTGTCCTGGGGATTTTAGTACACGTGTAGGTTTAATTGATTTTAGTACTTTAGTGACTAGCCCTCATGCTGCCGTTCAATACCAACTAAGAGAAGGGGTAACAAATGGAATGGAAGCAACGACAGGTACTTTAGTCAATACCAATACAACAGGGATCTTCAATTTGCCTAATACCCTTATGTCTAATTTAGCACTTGTGCTTAAAGATTTGAATGCTTGTGCTGCGGATCAAATTATTCGTATAAATGATGATTGTAGAAGAACGCCGCTTTGTCCAAATCCAAATGGTGCAAGCATAAGTACTAGTACTGTTTGTCCTAACGAAAATTTCACTTTATCTATTGACGTAAGTACCAACTTACCCAATAGTGGAACAATTGACTGGTATTATGGCGTCTCAGGTTTTGACCCACATAACCCTAACGAAAGGACACTATTAGGACAATCGACTATTACAACTACTTTTCCTGATATACCTACTACTGGTCCTTTTATTAATGAAGTATTGATAGATGCAGCGGCAAATGATGGCAATGGAGGAGAATTTATTGAAATTGGAGGGATACCAGGAACAGCTATAGGCTGTTTTATTTTAACCGATGGCGATGATGAAATTGTTTTACCAGCGGGGACCATTATTCCTCGGGATGGTTATTTATTGCTTGCTTCTGGAAAACAAACAGATGCACCTGCTGAAAGTATAGATATTGATTTAGATAATTGTAATTGTTTTAGCGACCCAATGGGGGCAAATAGTGGAACAGCAGCTGATTTACAATTGACCAATTATAGTACAACAAATGGAGAATTTCTCTTTTTATATAATGCTGGAGGCACTTTTTTAGACGGTATTTTATGGGGTGGTCCTTCAGCAGGCGGTGGAAATAATCATCCAGATGCTATGGCTACCAAATCGGTAACTATTACCCCCTTAGGATGTACCCCTCCTGCAACAGTTAATAGAAGTGGGCAAGCTTTTGTTGATGTAAATATAAAAAGTGCTTCTAATGGGATTTCGATAGAATTAGATGAAATTACTGGTAATTGGCAAAAAACAAATAATACAGCAGGCACAACACCTGGTGCCACCAATTCAGGCGCATTGCCAACTAATGTAATCACCCATTTAACGACTAGTTTGGATACTGATTTTTGTAATCAAACAATCGAGATTAGAGGTATCATTCAACCTGCCACCATTACAGCAACTTGTACCGCAACAGACATCACAACGACGGCATTATCTTTGACCATTACCTGCCCAACCGCTGATTTACAAACTGGCGACAAACAACTTTGCCTGCCTATCCATACTTCAGAAGTATTGGCAACTGCCGATTTAGCTAACGGAAGTGGTGTTTATAATGCAACTATTCAATTAACTCATAAAGGGGCAAGCACTACTTTTAGTAAGAATAATGTAAGTCATCCGCTTCAAATAACTTATAAAGATTTAACAACTGCTTTGGGGCTTAGCACGTTTTCTAATTTGGAATTGAGCATTGTTAGTATAAGTGATGCTAATGGACAAATGTGTGTTGGACAAAAAGATGACGACTTGATTCGAGTAACCGTTCAGGAAAGTCCAACTGCAAATCTTAGTGCTGCAACAGACTTAAAAGATTGTGGTGTCGCTGCAAGTGGAACGATTACTTTTGATTTTGCTCCTATTACAAGTGACGCTTGGGAGTTTGAATATAGCGTTAACGATAGTGAACCAATTATTGGGGCAGCTAATACCTATTCTTATACACTTCCCGTTGCAACTCCCGGTATTTATGAATTAAAAAGCGTTAGTAATGCCGCTGGTTGTATCGGGACAATAGGCACAACACTTAGGCAAACCGTTAATGCCCCAAGCCCACTAACTTTAACTGCGATTAGTACTACTACGGTCTGTAATAATGGGCTACAAACAATTGATTTAAACGAAGCTATTACTATTACTATTAATGATAATGGTATGGGTTTAACTGGAAATGCTACTACCTTAGGCAATATTACTTGGCATTCCTCCGACCCTACTCTAGTCCCAACCACTCAGCGTCAATTAACTCAATTATCAACAGCGACCTTTATCCCAACTATTGACAAGGATTATTACTTTGTTTATAAACGACCAAAAGATAACTGTGAAGTAGTTGGTAAAACAACCATTATGGTGAGTAGCACGGTCTGTTCTCAGGCAGATGCAGGGGATATTACATTACCAGTTGGTTATAATGATGGAAATAATCTATGTCAAGGAGAAAATTTACCAGCATTTACCGTTAGTTATGCTGCGATTGATGAAGTAGACCCTGGCACGACTAATTTTCAATATATCTTTCTGCTGGTCAATGCCGATAGTACAATTATTCAACAATCAACTGGTGATTTTGACTTTTCAATGCTGGCCGCAGGGAAATATAATGTATATGGTTTATCTTATGCAAATAGCAATACACCTACCAATCTAAAAGATTATATCGATAGAATTAAGGGAGATACAGATAATAATGATATTGCACAAATTGAGACTGCTGAGAATAATTTGGCTTTTTGTTTGAATATAGATGGATTAAAAGAAAGTGGGCATGATTTGATAGAAATAAAAGCTTGTGCTCAGCCACCTTTATTGCCAACTCCTTCGGCTATTTCCTCAACTGAAATAGTTCCTACTTTAAGTGAATGGGGGCTACTAATTCTAGCATTATTATTATTGAATATTGGTGGTGTTTTGATTAAACGAGAAAATAAATTAGGACTTTAAAAATAAAAGGGCAGTCTACTATGAATTTAGACTGCCCTAATTTTTTATTGGGTACTACTTATTGAAGAAATCCTTTTAAGAAAATATCATTTAGGCTTTTATTGGGTGACCTTACAAAGCTTGTCTACACAAGTAAGCAAGCTATTGTAAGTATCAGTTTATCAAAGGATTATAATAAAGCCAAAAGACAAAGGACTATTTATTATAAGGATGGATTTTTTTAGATTAGGAGATTGAATTACTTTTGATAATCAATCATTATCTATTTTATTAATACTTTAAATCGGAGAAAGTGGGAGCTTAAAATCGGAGTTGGGGAAGAGCGATAACTTTAAAAAAAAGTGACCTTTAAAATTCATACCAAAGATATATAAAAATAACAAATACAGCAACTTATGATGGATAAAAATTTAATACTTAATTCTTTATGATTTATTTAGGTAAGTACTCAATAGTTTTTTACCACAACTTGTCCCGATGCCTATCGTGGATAGATACATAGTACACAAGTTATGAACTTTATGCGCTTTATGGTAAAATTTTGATAGCTATTGAGTACTTACTTATTTAGTTCATCGTGGATTAAATTTTTCATAATTCCACTCGGCGCCTCCCGACTAAAGTTCCCCTTCGGCGGGACAAATAGCAGCGTCTTGCGAAACGAGCGAGACAAAACTTAAAACAACTTTTTACACAGTTTATTTCGTTCCGCTTTATTAGATAACTGATAGACAAAAAGAAGGCAGACCGTTTATTGCATAAACTGTCAGAAGTCAGATAACCAGATGTAAATTAACTAATAATCAGTTATTTAATCCATAAAAATCTGACTTCTGACAGTCAATAAAATTGACGGTCTGACTACTGACCTCTATTGGATTATCAAATTAAAAACTATCAATAATCTGTAAAAAATCAGCTGCTTTTAAGGACGCACCACCTACTAATCCACCGTCTACATCTGCTTGACCAAATAATTCTTTAGCATTTGCAGGCTTTACACTTCCACCATATAAAATAGTCGTTCCATCTGCTATCGTCGCACCATACTTATCTGCTAATAATGCTCGAATCGCCTTATGCATCTCTTGTGCTTGTTGGGGAGATGCTGTTACGCCCGTTCCGATAGCCCAAATTGGTTCATAAGCAATGATGATTTTACTAAATGCTTTTGATTTTAAATGGAATAGACTTTCTTCTAATTGTTTCTTTACATGCGCTACATGCGTTCCTGCCTCTCGAATCGCTAAGGGTTCTCCACAGCAAAAAATAGGAATCAATCGTTTGCCTAAAACCGTATTGACTTTTGCTGCTAATAATTCATGCCCTTCCTTAAAATATTCTCGACGCTCTGAATGCCCTAAAATGACATATTTTGCCCCAACAGATTTAATCATGCTTACAGAAATTTCTCCTGTATAAGCACCACTTTCTGCCTGATGACAATTTTGTGCAGCTACTTCTAAATTTGCTACTTTTTTGACGATACCACTTACTGCTTTTAAATGCGTTGCTGGCACTCCTAAAATGGCTAAGTTTTCAGACGCCCCTATTCCGTCTGCAATGGCTTTTGCCAATTGGCGTCCTTCTTTATAGTCTTTATTCATTTTCCAATTACCTGCTGCTATTTGCTGCCTTTTCATATAGTTATATATTAGTTAATGGTTAAATATTTATAATTATTCAAAAAGCCGCAAGGTAGGATTATTTTTAATTTTGATAGGAAAGTCTTTGAGGTAATTTTAAATCATTTTTTGGAAAACCATAAAAAAGCCCTAGTCTATTACGCTTCTAATAGACTAGGGCTTTTTTATAATTTATAAATTTTAGCTTTTCTCCTTACTGACAACTAAAATTCGATAGTAGCTACCTATCTTTTTGTATGCACATATGCATCAATTCCTTTTCGCTTTAGGTCTTTGACCAATTGCTTGGCATCTGTAGAAGTCGCAAAACGATCAACAATCAAGGACGCGTAAGTTGACTTATTGAATTTACCAACTTCTGCATTTTCATAGCCCATCCCTTTAAATTTCTTCAACTGCGTTCGAGCATTTATTTCTTGCTTAAAGGTTCCTGCTACTACTAAGAATTTACCATTTCTATCTATATTATCATAATCAGAGGGCCTAGTATTGACTCCATTTCTATCTGTTGTAGTGCTGGCTTCTTCTGCCCTTGTCTCATTCAAATCTGCTAAATCGTCGATGGTAGGTTCATCTGGCTCATAAGTTGTGGTGTCCGAATCTATTGGAAATTCATCATCTTCATATTCGTCTTCATCCTCTAAGGTAGCTGTTGCTCCATCCCCAATTTTGTCTAATGTTTCTGCTACAGAAGGCCTATCTGGATTTTGGTTGGGAATATCTTTTAGGGTATTTTTACAGAACATAATACCCAATACAAAAACTGCTGCGATTATAAAGGCTATAAGCCAATCTGCTTTTCTCATAGTTTATTTCTTTTAGTAAAAGTACTTTAATTGTTAGTGGTGGATTGTTATTTAATGTGGTTTTCTGTTGCAATTTAACCATTAAAAAGAAATAATGCGCTAAAAATTACTAAAAATCAACCATCTTGATTATTTTTCTTTTCACTAAACCCTTAGTTTATGAGGGGAAACATGAACCTGTCCCGATTTTATCGGAGTCTTTGAATCAGTATTGAGCGCTTTCATTTTAGGTGTAACTAATTCTATATAAGTACTTGGACACATTTAAATTATATCTGATTAGAGCGTCAGGTTAAAAATTAATATTTGCTAATTTTTTAATTTGTGTATTTGTGTAGAATCCCTGCCTGCGGCAGGCAGGCGTTGCTAACTTAATCTGTTGCTAAAAAAATAATTAGCAACGGGTTTTTATCGCTTTTTTACCTGACGCTCTAATTATGTCCAAGTACTTATATAACAACAAAATAGATATGCAAGCATTTTTATTAGTATTCTTAGGCGGTGGATTGGGCAGTATTTGTAGGTACGGAATTGCTAGATTCTTACAAGCACAAGTTTGGGATTATCCCTTGGCTACCTTTATTGCCAATGCTTTGGCTTGTGTTATATTGGGTGCTTTGATGGGGTTGAGTTTAAAGGGAGATTTGACGCAATCCACTAAATTCTTATTGATGACAGGATTTTGTGGCGGCTTTAGTACTTTTTCTACTTTTTCTGCTGAGACTTTTGAGTTATTACAAGCAGGAAATTATGTATATGCTTTGGCGAATATTGGTCTAAGCATTCTTGTCTGTTTAGGCTGTATTTGTATTGGATTAAAACTAGTGGGGTAATATTTCTCTGAAAAGAACGTTTTGTCGATTCTTTGGTTTTCCTACCTTTTATGTGAGCTATTTTCCTATTTTTGCGCTTGAATTTAAACTGCATTTCACTTAAATAGAAGAGAGAACAGCGAATAAAGATTATCCATCTTTATGCGCTGCACTCTACTCTCAATCTATCTATATAATGGAGCAAAGAGAAAATTTGCTAGACGTGTTAAAAATATTCTTTAAATGGTTAAAACCAATTGCTTACTTATGCATAGGTATAGGCATTGGTACAGCTGCTATTTCTTTATTCCTCGACAACTATTATGAATCTACTACTACTTTCTATGCTAGTAGTATAGACCAAGCAAAACCAGGACAAATTTTTGGTACTTCTACTAGAGATGTAGAATTTTATGGGGATGATAGAGATAATGATCGCTTATTGACTATTGCTGAATCCAATGAATTGGCAGATTACATGATTGAGACTTTTGATTTATATACGCATTACGACATAGACCCAACAAAAGAGCGAGCTGCTTTTAATGTCCGTCAAAAATTCAATAAATATTATACGGTCATAAAGACCAAAAGAGATGCTATAGAACTATCCATTGAAGATACAGACAAAGCGTTAGCCGCTAAAATGGTCAATACCGCTAGGGATAAAATAGATAACTTAGCTATTGCTATTGTTAAAAATCAACTGCAGAAACTCCGACTTTCCTTAGAAAAAAATATTAATGAAAAAGAAGGTAAATTAAGAACATTGGGCGATAGTATTAGTGCCCTTAAAACCCGTTACGGTATTTACACAAAGATTCAAGGAGAAGTATTTGCTACACAGATTCTAAATGCAGAAGCTCAATTGGCTAGACAGACTGCCAAATTAAATTCCTTACAAACAGTTGGTGCCCCTAGAGATACGATCAATAAGATTAAGGCTAGTATTGCTGGTTATGAAGGAGGGTTAAGTATTTTACAAAAACGTACACAAGCATTTAATAAAGGCCAAGCTCCACTTCTTGTTTTAGAACAATCGCAAAAAGAAATGAGCAATAAATTAAGTTATGAAAAAGTGCAATTAAATCAATTATTAACGGCGTATGATTCCGAATTATCTGCTGTTAATCTAATTGAAGCAGGAGATATTCCACTCATTAAGTCTCGCCCAAAACGTTCCTTAATCGTCATTAGCGCTGTCTTAGTAACCGCTATTTTTAGTTTTATAGGTGTACTGCTTTTTGAATCTTATAAAGATATTAATTGGAAAGAAATCGTAAAAGACGAATAGGCTTTTTGTTCAGTATCCATTATACCAGCATCACCGTTTTCCCAACGCCAATTCAATATGCGCAATATGATGATCGCCATGCCAAGCATACATACCAATTAAGTCATCTAAAGGAATCGTATCGCCACTTTCAGGATGTACAAATGTTCTTTTTAATTGTTCTGGTGTCAATGATTTTAATAAGATAACCCAACGGTGATGTAAAGCAGTCAGCATGTTCAAGGAAATGGCTACTGGCGTTTGATCATAATCTTCTAAAGTTGCCCAGCGGTCTTCGTAATACGCTTTAATTATTGGATTGTCCTCTGTCAAAGTCCATTTAAAACGAATGAAACTATTCATATGACTGTCAACTACATGATGAACAACTTGCTTAATCGTCCATCCTCCTGGACGATAAGGGGTATTTAATGCTTCCTCAGATAAATCTTTGACTAAAGCGCTAAATTTGGCAGGTTGCGCTTCAATGGTCGCTATCCATTTTTCAATATGAGCAGGCTTAATGACCAATTGTCTTTTATATCTTCCGATGGGGTATTTTAAATTTTCCATATAGGATAATAAGTTTTAACTCCGTAACTTGTCCCGTATTTTTAATCGGGATTTTAATCGGAGGTTTTTCAAGATTAACAGGATGAAGTTAACAAAGATAATGAATCTGATTTAACTATCTGCTTATATCCCCTAGGCTAAGAAAAATATTTCTAGTATTCGACCAAAGATGATTTGACGGGCATTGTATTTTTGCAGATAGACACTTGGATGCCGATAACTATCGGCATGATGACACTTGGAGCTAGGCAGAATTGGGGGTAAAGGGAGCTAGCCACCTAGCAACCCACCCGTTTCACGGTTCAGAAGTTTACACTTCTTCATGCTTTGCGGTTCACTAACGATGTTTGTTCATCCTAGTTTTTGCCCTAGAAAAATACGAGGAGAAAAAAATCTTATACCTCCGTAATTCTGAACAGCCTACCTTGGAGGTACTATATAAAAAGAAAGCAGTTGCCAATGACAACTGCTTCAAAAGGTTTTATTTAATCGGATACTTACAAAAGTATTTTTATTAAAATTCTCCTTCTCCACCACCGCCGTAACCACCACGACCTCTACCACCACGCTTCTTCTTCTGATTCAACCGATAATTAAAGGTTAAAGTAGCCGTACGAGAGCGCCATTGGAATTCATTTTCAGAATAAAAATTATCTAAGAAAGTTTCTCCTCTATATTTTCGAGTATTAAGCAAGTCTCTAACACTTAGCGTTAAAGTGGCTTTCTTTTTTAGAATATCTGTATTCATCGCTAAATCTATGGATGTAAGTGCCTTACTTCTACCTTGTGGTGTGACTCTTGGCGCACGGTAGTTGAAGCGCAATTGCATATCCATTTTCTTCCACAGCGTCATTCTAGAAGTGGCTCGACCACGCATGGTATAAGTGCTACTCTCTAGTCCTTCGGAAACATTTGTCCCATCCGTGATGGCTCTAAAGAAATTCAAATCACTATTAATTCTCCACCATTTATAAGGATTATAGGAAAGGGTGAATTCTAGACCATAGGCATGTTCATCCTTTAAATTTTCAGGACGAGAAAGGGTCTGTTGGTCGTTCAATACCGTTCGAATACTACGAGCAATGGTATTTTCAGAATAACGATAGTAAACAGAAGAACTAATAGTTCCTTTATCAAAATATTTGATATGACCGAACTCAACCGCATGCGTTAATTCAGGGTCTAAATTAGGATTTCCTGTTCGCTGATTTCTGGCATCTGAAAAAGTAAAAAATGGGTTTAAATACCAAAATCTAGGTCGTTGAATTCTTCTACTATAACTTAATTGCACGGCATCTTTTTCCGTAAATTCAAAGTTTAAATGGGCGCTAGGGAAAAGATTGAAATAACTTCTATCATTTAATTCATTCGTTTCTATCAATTCTGTTACGACTTCTGAATATTCTCCCCGCAAACCAAATTGGTAAGAAAACTTCCCTTTCTTATCCCCAAAAATGGCATAAAGGGCATGAATGTCTTCATCGTATTGGAAATTATTACTCAAAGGATTGCCTTGAAAATCTAATAATGGTCGCCAGATATTATCATCAAATTCATTGACTTCATAATCATTGCGAATATCTCGAATAGAACTTCTAATCCCTACTTCAAACTTACCTTCCTTGCTAATAGGATTAACAAAATCTATTTGAAATAAATATTGCTTTTCGCTTTCTGCATTTCTAGAATCTTGTAATAAGTCAGGTCGGTCTAAAGGTTGACTATCCCTATCAAAATAGCGTTCCAAATAATCTGAACTTTCCGTTTCGCTGTCATCTTCATATTGAATAGTAGCCGTTAATTCTTTTCCTTTCTTATCAAACGTCTTTTTGTAATTTACAGAATATTGAATCGCTGATTCGTCCTCTCTTTCATTATCCGTTCGATTGGTAATTTCTTGTAAGTCACTAAAATTATTGCTGCCAATAAAATCTTTGTAAATAATAGTGGATAAATTGTCTTCATCGCTTTTTCTATACAAAAACGACCCCGTTAAAGTATTATATTTATCAATAAAATAATCTGCCCCAAAACGAATGCTATTGGACCAGCCACCTCTGTCACTATCTCTAGTTTGGTCTTGGATAAAAGTTGTGTTGTCTCTAAATCGTTCTTGATAAGTTGAGCCACCTCCTACACTTTCTCTATAAGACAAACCATAATTAACAAAGAAATTAACCTTCTCCCTACGGAAATTCATGTTGACCCCTATACCATAATTATCGGGATAACCAGTCGTGACATCAAAAGAACCATTGACCCCCTTTTTTTTGTCTTTTTTCAATACTATATTAATAATTCCCGTCATGCCTTCTGCTTCATATCGAGCGGATGGATTGGTAATCACTTCTACTTTGTCAATTAGGTTGGAAGGCAAAGAACGCAGTCCATTGGCATTATCTACCCCCACTAAACCAGAAGGCTTCCCATCAATTAAAATTCGTACATTATCACTTCCTCGTAAGCTGACATTTCCTTCTACATCCACAGCTACGGATGGGACATTATCCAAAATATCTTCTGCTGATGCTCCTGTATTGGCTAAGTCTTTTCCGACATTAAAGACTCTTTTATCCAAACTCATTTGCATCTGACTTTTTTCTGCTCGCACTTCTATTTCTCCTAATGTATGTGCATCTGCATCCAAGGAAATCGTGCCTAAGTCTGCGAAAAATTGTCCTTTACCAAGTGGGATATTGGCTATTGTTTTAGTCTGGAAAGCTAAAAAATCTATTTGGGCAAAATATTTTCCCATTTTAGTTTCAATGGTAAATATGCCTTTTTCATCTGTAATCCCTCCTGTTACTAACGAACTATCTCGTTTAGACAAAATGGTAATAGTGGCATAATCTAATGGTTGCCCTGTTGTGCCATCCATTACTTTGCCTTTAATAATTGCTTTTGGTCGTTCTCCTTGTCGTTGACCGCCTCCTGGGCGTTGGGTAAAGGCAGTTGGAAGGCCTATGAATAGGCAAAGAATCGTTATTAAAAACGAATGGTGATTTCTTATTATCATAACTTAAGTAGGCTTAGTTTATTTTTTTAATTTTTAGGTAATAAAGAATAGGAATGAATTAAAATTAAAATTAAAATGTAAATTAAAAAACGTACTAAAAATCAGCAGGCTATAATTTCAAGAATGAACATTTATTTTTTCAACATTCCATAGGGTATTATATAAACAGTCTAATTTCAAATTGTTTAACAAAATTAAGGGCAAATCCTATGAAGAATTTGTAGGAAATTTGAAGGAATTCTGATTTCGATGTTTAAACAGGGAATTTGACAATTAGGCGATGAATATTTTTTTCAAAAACATAATCTACTTTCAAATGATTGACCTCGCAGATTTTTTTGACAATAGCTAAACCTAAGCCTAATGATTTTCCACTTTGGTTACTTTTTCTAAACCGCTCAAATAATTGATTGGTCGGTACTTTTGGTGGATTGCCCGGATTTTCTATAATTAATCTTTTTTGGTCTAAATGGACTTTTATCCAACCATCGGGTAAGTTATACCGGATGGCATTTTTCAATAAATTACTCACTAAAATATCTGCAATAGCCGCATTGATGGGTAGGGTAATATTTGGCGCTATATCACTTTCTAATCTTAATCCATTAAGTTCCGAAATATCTTTAAATGTGAGGACAGATTGACTGACTAACTTAGAAAAGTTGGTGATCTCTTTAGCCGTAAACTCATTATTCTCAATCTTAGTTAATAGAGATAAAGATTGTCCCATCCGAGATAATTTGGATAAGGCAGCTTGGGCAGACTGAATTAATGGCAATTGTTCTTTTTGTAAATTCGGACTTTCTAATAATAACTCCAACTTACCCTTAGCAACCGCAATCGGTGTTTGCATTTCATGAGCGGCATTTTCAGAGAATTCTTTTAAAGAAATATAATCTCGTCGGGCCTTATCGGTCATTTGGGTAATGAATCCATTCAATTGATTAAATTCTTTGGTAGATGTTTTAGAAAAAGCAATCGCATCATCATTTTTCAAATTGAAGGCCTTTATTTTTTGTAAACTCTTTTGAAATGGCTGAAATAACCAACTAGAAATCAAGAAACTACAAACCAATAAAACCAAACCTAAACCGAAGAATAATCTGGTCATGACATTGACCACTCCACCTGAAACATCATCGGTTTCTAAAAAAATATCTATCATATTAAAACGATAATATTCCCCATTAATTTGTTGAACAATCGTCAATTTTCGGTGCGGTTCCAATCGTTTAAAATAAGGATGCATGGCGAGGGTATCTGTAAAAGAGGCTGCGGTACGCAAAGTATCTTTAGGTTGAATGGATTGTACTTTTACAATATGTGTTTTCTGGTTTTGTAAAGCATCTAAAGGTTTCCCTGCTTCAATCGACTCTTTTAACAAATTCATATTTTGCCATAAAGAATAATCCGTTTCTCTAGCAACACTTTTCATCACCATTTTATAGGTAACTATCCCCGAAACGCTAAAAACGAGGGACATAATAAAAAGGTACAATAGGGTTGCTTTGGTGATTAGACGCATGTTGTCGGTTGTCGGTTATCCGTTGTCGGTTATCCGTTGTCAGTAAAACGGATAACTGACAACGGATAACCCACAACTGACAACGGAATTCAATTATTATGAAACTTATAGCCTAAGCCATAAA
>CAZXYA010000158.1:0-16490 GCA_964644655.1 uncultured Saprospiraceae bacterium
TCAAGGGGGGCTAAAGGGAGCGAAAATTTGGTTTTTCCAATGGAAAAACCAAATTTTCGCTCCCTTTAGACTCTTTTTCGTAGCAGCTTAATCGACAATACACTTAATGGTACATCGGGAAAGCTTTACTCATCAAAAACTATGTGTACTATGTGAACTTTGTTTATTATGTGGTAAAAAAGATGTTAGTTTTTTTGCCATACTATTTAGCAGGCTAAGGTACAACTAACTCAAAATAGTCGCCTTCAATTGTTTAACAGATTCAAAATGGATAAATCCGACTTCGCCATCTAAGGTACGTACGTGATACCACCGACCAGCAGCACCCAATAACTCAATAGGTTGTCCATTTTTTATCTTTTTAATAAATGATTTTTTAGCACTTGGTTTGCTCCGAAAATTAGCATTATTATGAGTAATTCCTTGGTTGATAACATCTCGTTTTATAATGGCGACATTGCGCAAAAATCTATTTTTATATCGCTTCACAAATGGTAGCGGGTCAACCGCTCCTTTTCTTTGAGGTCGATAAATACCAAAATGAAGATGCGGATGCGTGGTACGAGCATTTCCCGTATTACCCACTAAACCAATCGTATCTCCTCTTTCAACTATTTGTCCCTCTTCTACCAATTGTTTATGTAAATGCGCATAATAAATGGCATTATTTGTTGTAGGATCTTTAAGCCAGACTTGTTTTCCTCCTAAGCCTCGATCACTTACATTAGTAATTCGTCCATCTGTTGCTGCTACTAAGGGGACACCACGTTTGGCAAAAACATCAATGCCCTCATGCTTTCGTTTACCGCCATCTCTAGGTACGCCCCAAACACTCCAAACATCCTCCTTTCCTTTGCCTGCTACAGGAAATAAATAAGTTGGATTTTTTAAAATTTTTAATTCGTAATTAGCCGCTTTATGAAATTCTGGTTGGATTCTTAATAGAAAAGTTTCTGAGTTAGCAACGGTATAATGAAAGGTTGTTTGTCCTTTTTTACTTTTTAAAATAGGATACCATCTTCCTTTCTTTTTTTGGAAAAAATCCATAAATAATTGTATATCTGTTGTGTCGCTACTCAACTGAATATCAATCTGTTCGCCTTGCTTCAAAGGAATTTCAAAGGCTAAGACTTCCGCTCGTCCTTTTAAGAAAAAACCAGTTTGCCTATAAGGTGTAGGAATCTCTACATTTTGGGTAAAAGCTAAATTACCAATAGAATCCCATTCGGCATATTTAGCTTCAGCTAAGGGGTCCGTCTTTTTTAGCGATCTTTCATACTGCACTCTAGCAGAAAGTGGTGTAAAAAGGGAAGATAGAGCAGGTCTTTCTTGCTTGCAGGCAGAAAAAACTAAACAAAATAATAAGTAGCTAATGAAGGCTTTTGTCTTTATTACGTTCAAACTTACGGGTATTAAGTAGTCCTTAATATAAAAGTTGGGAGATGCAGTCGGCAACTAAAACTGTTTTATTTTCAAAATTGTATCTCCTGATTCTTTATTAACATTATTTGCCGTTTAGTTGGCATAAAATGCAAATAAAAAGAAATTGTAAAACTACAAAGGAAAACAAAATAATTGACTGTTGCGAGTAATGGTCAATCAACTACCGTTAAACTAAAATCAATAATTATGCCTTTGTAAGTTAATTATTCAAAATAAAATGTGTTTATTTACAAAATAAAAAACAAAAAATAAATGGCAGAAACATTTCAAGTAAGAGATTTATTCAATCCAAAAGTGGTCACTGCAATGGGAGAACGATTTCAAAAAGTAGATCCCACCTTTGATAAAGCAGGATTCACAGACTTCATCAATCCCAAACTAGCAGAATTAACCTATTCTGAGCGACTACAATTAATTACCGAAGGGCAAGAAAAATTTCTTCCTACCGATTTTCCAAAAGCTGCCAAGCTGATTGTAGCTTCTTTATTACCTGCTTATGATTCTGATGAATTGATGAATACCAATGACCGGTTTATCGTAGCAACAAAAGCAGCATTTATAGCTAAAAATGGCTTAGACCACTTCGATATTTCCATGAACGCCCTTTATGAAATTACTAAAAGGATGAGTTCAGAATGGGGAGTACGACCTTTTTTTATTAAATATCCTAAAAAAACACTCGCAGTATTTAAAAAATGGGCAAGCGATGAAAATCCACATGTCCGACGGTTGGTATCAGAAGGCAGTAGACCCTATCTCCCTTGGGGCAAAAAACTACCACAATTTGAAAAAGACCCTAAACCAACTTTAGCTTTATTAGAATTATTAAAAAATGATGCTTCTGAATATGTTCGTCGTTCCGTTGCCAATCATTTAAACGACCATTCTAAAAAGCATCCAGATCTAGTGGTAGCCACCTTAAAGCGTTGGCAATCGAAGACTAAAGAGAAAGAGATGATGCGAATGATTAAACATGCTTTGCGGACTTTGCTCAAAAAAGGACATGCTGGAGCATTGGACATTTTAGGCTATAAAAAAGGAGCAAAGGTTGAGGTTCAGCAGTTAATCGCAGATAAAAAAGTAAAAATTGGGGAATATTTAAACTTTAGTTTTACCATTCAATCTACCGATAAAACCAAGCAACCCTTAATGATTGATTATGTGATTTATTATCAAAAAGCGAATGGTGAATTAGCGCCCAAAGTATTTAAAATGACCGCCAAAGAATTAGCGGCTGATGCTAGTTTAACTTTGAAAAAACGACAATCTTTTAAGGTAATTACGACTCGGAAATTTCATCTGGGCGTACATCAATTAGCGATTCAAGTAAATGGGGAAGAACTGGCAAAGCTTGATTTTGAGTTAGTTGAATAAATATTAGACTTTATTCTAAAAGATTTAGTACTTCCAGAACTTAGAGTTCTGGAAGTACTCTCTATAGGATTTTTTCAGAATAAGCACTCTTGTTAATATCAAAAACGAAAAAATGAAAAATCATTACTTATTACTACTATGTTTTTTAGTACTATTCAGTTGCACAGAAGAAAAAAAAATAATAGAAAAAACTCAAGAACTTCCCTTCCAATACGAATTAGATTTCCAGCCCAATATACTCTGGTTAGTCGCCGAAGATTTAAGTCCTGTAGTTCCATCTTTTGGGGATAGCACTATTCAAACCCCCAATTTAAGTCGATTAGCGGCAGAGGGTGTTTGTTATGATAATGTTTATTCCCCTTCTCCTGTTTGCTCACCTAGTCGAGCAGCGTTGGCAACAGGCATGTATCCAACACATATTGGTGCCAATCACATGCGTACAGGGCCTTGGTTTTTGACGGATATTCCACAGTCCGTTATCGATGGATATAAATCCAAGCCAACCCCTGATTTTGAACATTATGAAGCCTTGCCTCCAACAGGAGTACGAATGTTTAGTGAGTATTTGCGAGAAAAAGGTTATTACTGTACAAATAATGCCAAGCAAGATTATCAATTCCGTTGTTCGGTAACTGCATGGGATGAAAATGGCAATACAGGGCATTGGAAAAATAGAGCAGCAGGGCAGCCTTTCTTTTCTATCTTTAATTATGGAGTGACGCATGAATCGCAGATATGGGCAAGGGCTAAAGATTCTTTATGGGTAGACAAAGATCTAGTCGTACCAGTCCCTCCTTATTTACCAGATACAGAAATTGGGCGGCAAGATATTCGACAAATGTATTCCAATATAAAACAGATGGACCATCAAGTGGGGAAAATGTTAAAGGAATTGGAAGCTTCTGGGGAGTTAGAAAAAACCATTATCGTTTGGTACACCGATCATGGCGGGCCTTTGCCTCGACAAAAGCGTTTGTTATATGATTCTGGGCTTCGAGTGCCAATGATTATCCGATTCCCTAATCAATTATTTGCTGGTCAGCGAGATGATCGCTTTATTAGTTTTATTGATTTTGGACCAACCGCTTTATCTATGGCTGGTATTAAACCACCCAATTTTTTAGATGGAAAAGCTTTTTTAGGAAAATATCAACGAAAAATAGAACCACAAAACATCTATGCCGCTGCTGACCGTTTTGATGAAACCTATGATTGCAATCGAGCAGTCAGAGATAAACAATTCAAGTATATCAAATATTATGAGCCAGAAAAGTCTATGTTCTTAAAAGTGGCTTATCGAGATCAGCAACCAATTATGCAGGAGTTACATCGACTGCGAGCCGAAGGTAACTTAACCCCCGAACAAGCGCTTTGGTTTAGATCTACCAAACCAGCAGAAGAATTATTCGATATCAAGCAGGATCCATACGAATTAAACAATTTAGCAGGAGATGCGAAATATGCCAAAAAACTACAAATGTTAAGAGCTAAATGCCAACGATGGGTCACCTCTTTTGAGGATACAGGATTAATACCAGAGACCGCATTAAAAGAAAAAATGCGACCCGATGGGAAAGAATTAAAAGTAGCTAAACCTCAAATTATCCAACAAGGAAAAGAGATAACATTAAGTTGTACAACCGAAAGTGCGACCATTGGATACAAAATCAATAATAATAGTTCAAATGCAGCTGGTTGGACTGTTTACACAGGGCCATTTGACATACAAACTGGAGATACCTTAAAAGTAGTGGCTGATAGGATTGGATTTAGGTATAGCGAACTGGAAGAGGCAATAATCTCTCAAAAATAACGCCTAAAAGTAATCTAGTAAAATTAAAAACCCACTACCCCTTTTAGGTATTATTTATATATAATGAATCAAAATTTAAGCATTTTTGATACATTTTTAAAACTAATACAAAATATATTTTGGTGAATTCGGGAAAAAGATTACCTTTTCACTGTTTTTGGTTATATTAATTATTTTTCCTTGTCGGGGTCGGCTTATCGACACCCGACATTTTCTTTTTTAGAAATAAACGGACTAATATTAATATTTAAAGAATGATACAAAGTATTATATACACAAAAATAATTTTACTTCCTCCGCAAATACAACTATTCTATCATTCATTTAAAATCTCCATTCGCTATAGAGGTCTCTCTTCCAAAAACCAATCCGCTACTAAAAAAGATTTAGCAACGGATTGGTTTTAGTAACAGATGATTGAATTCGACTATATAAAGTAATTAATTCTTCACAGAAACGGTTGCTCCTTCTACAAATTCATTGACGTAGTAATGAGGTTTGACAGACGTAATTCTTGGAGCACCATATTTTTTACTAACAATCATTCTCTCTATTGCAGTATTAATAAAAATATTTGGCGCCTCTTCGTGTATAATAGCCTGTGCTTTTTTATAATTTTCTATTAATTTTTTCTCATTATTAACAGTAGAAGGTAATGTAGTAATTAGTTCATCTAATTCAGCATTAGAAAAAGAACCATAATTCTGCCCCCCCTCTGTATGAAATCGTGGACGCAAATCTTCTGGAATGGCATACCATTGAGAAGACATAAAAGCAATATCAAAATCTTTTCCACGTACTGATCTACGATACGCTTGCGCTTGAAGTGTTTTAGGTGTAATTTTCACACCTGCTTTAATCGCTCCATCTTTAAAAATGTTTGTTACGCCTACATAATCTTCATATCCATTCGCATAAAGAAAATCGAGTTCCATTTCTACCTTCTCTCCATCAATTAATTTATCAACAATACCATTATTATTAGTATCTTCCCATCCTGCTTCTTTTAACAGAGATTTCGCTTTTTCGACATCAAAGGAGCGTATTTCTAAATCATTATTATAGTAAGGTTTTGAAGGATCAATAGGGCCAATTACAGGTTTTTTGACACCATAATACACTGTATTGAAAATTTGTTCTCTATCAAATAGATGATCTAACGCTTTACGAACTCTCTTATCTTCAAATTTAGGGTTTGTATTATTGATTATGATAAAACGATAAGCAATGGTATTAGGTGTTGCTATATGAAACTGCTCTGTAATTAATTTATCTTTTCTGACGTTTACAAATTCAGTCCAAGGTATTTTAGTTATAACATCAACCTCTCCATTTTTTGCTAAAGAAAGTGCGGCGTTGATATCCCGTACAAATTTGAAAATAATTTTATCGGGTTTAGCTGCTAATAAAAGATTACTTTCAGCTAATTTTTCTCCCCACCAATTTTTCTTTTTAGTTAATACAATTTGTTGCCCTGTTATCCAATTTTCGACTTTATAGGGTCCTGCATAAGAAATTCCTTCTGGATTATTTAGATGATAAGAAGATTGGAATTGGTTGGCAAATGCTTTCAAAGTACTATCCGCAGCCAATTTTTCAGTATTACTTCTATCCATTAATTCAGCCAAAGTGTATTTATCTAACAAGCCTTTAGAATCATATATATGCTTAGGCATTAATTCATAATTACTAAGAACAGGACCTGCTATAATGTTTTTAATACCATAAATGCTAAATTTTTTAGAATTGTTTTCATCTATTTCAACTCGTCTTATAAAAGATGCTAAACTCCTATGCGGGCTAGAATAATTAGGATTAAATACAGTTTTTAAGGTAAACAAGAAATCTTCTGCCGTAATAGGAGAGCCATTATCCCAAATAGCCTCGGCTAGTATTTCAAAATCAAAACGAGTTCCACCTTTGTACGCTCCTTCTGTTATTTCAGTAGCAAGGGGCATTCCTTTTAACAAAGTAGGGGTTAACCCAATAGTACTAGGATCAAAACTAGCCATAGGCATAGAAATCAATCGGAAAATTTCTGTTGCATTTGCATCAGCTGTCAAAATAAAATTTAAATTTTCTGGATCTCCTGATTGTCGAACGGTAACAGTCGTTTCTTTAGTCACCTCTTCTACAGCTGCTTGTTGACAAGCACTCAATAAAAGGCTAAATAAAATAATAGTGGGTAATAATAAGCGGAGGTAATGGCGCATACTCATGGGTTTTGGTAAAAAATAGGTTATCGGCTTTGGACAGGCCGATGAACAATAGTTTGGTTAAATAATTAATATCAAAGATAGAAAAGATATTTTCCTTATCGAAGTTATTATCGTTATTTTTATGTGAACCTAATGATTGTTTGATTGTTGAATTGCATAATTGTTAAAGGAGCAGATGCTCAGCAATAAAACAATCCTAGCAACCAAACAATTGTACAGATGTCAAAAGTTTTAATAGCAGGCGGAACAGGTTTAGTAGGTCAACGATTAAGTCAATTGTTGACGGAAAAAGGCTATCAAGTAGCCCATCTTAGCCGTAAGAAAAACACTAAATCAAAATACCCGACTTTTATCTGGGATACGAGCAAAAACTTTATAGAAGAACGTGCTTTTGAGGAAGTGGAGTATGTCATTCACTTAGCTGGTGCAGGAATAGCGGATACATTATGGACAAAATCTCGCAAAAAGCTAATTATTGACAGTCGGGTAGATACGACGGCATTATTGACTAAGTATATCCAAAAATTAGAAAAGAAACCCAAAGCTTATATAGCTGCGGCAGCCATTGGAATTTATGGAGATAGAGGGGATGAGGAATTAACGGAAGCCTCTCCAATTGGCAAAACAGGCTTTATGGCAAAATGCTGTATTGCTTGGGAAAATGCCATTCAATTGGCAGCAACGCAAAATGGAATACGCACCGCAACCCTAAGAGTAGGCATAGTTTTGTCCACTAAAGGTGGCGCATTGCCTAAAATGATGCTGCCCATTAATTTTTTTACCGCCAGTTATTTTGGAAACGGCCAACAATGGTACTCTTGGATACATATTGATGACGTATGCAACATGTTTATTA
Source organism: uncultured Saprospiraceae bacterium (assembly GCA_964644655.1). Classification (GTDB taxonomy): domain Bacteria; phylum Bacteroidota; class Bacteroidia; order Chitinophagales; family Saprospiraceae; genus JAFMDF01. Next base: position 7,706 of record CAZXYA010000158.1, read on the forward strand.
AACTAATGGAAGATGAAACGATGGAAGGCGTTTATAATGGAACAACTCCTAATCCATTGACGAATAAAGAATTAACCAAACAATTGGTTAAAGCTTTAGGTAAAAGAGCGATGATTATTCCTGCTCCTAAGGCAGCCTTACGATTGGGTATGGGCGAGATGGCAGATGTAGTGTTAAATAGTAATAAGATTTTTCCTGCGCGGATGGAGATGGCGGGGTTTTCTTTTGAGTTCCCTGAATTTCAGGGAGCAATAAAAGATTTAGTTCACAAGAAAATATAAATGAATTGCAGGTTAAGGATATGACTTCCCATTAAACGGTAATTACTTTTAGTTCTTTACTTACCACTTGGTATAATATTTTTTCAATTTGTTTTGTCTTTTTTGAAAGTAAAGCACGCAAAACAAATTTATTTATATCATAGAAGTTTGCAATTTCATTGACCAATTCTATAATCATAATAGGATAAGCCAATTCCTTTGCTAAATGAGGGATTTTCAACTGAATTTCAGGCTTCACATCTTTAGGAGGAGTTACAATATAGAAACCAGACGTTTTTTCTTCAAGTTTCCAGCCCTTGAACCGTAGAAAAGCAAATACACTTTCTGCTATAGGAATTTGCTTTTTCATTATATGGACTTTAGAAAATTAAAACTAAATAATTTTTTGAATGTATCCAAAGATACTTGATTTTTTGTGGAAAAGGAAATCAATTTGCTTGTGATGTCTATTTCTGCCGTTTCATTATTAGAAGGAAAATACCAATAAGCTTTTCCTCCAATCGTCAATCCTCCCAATTTTTCATTTATTTGTAACCACTCCGAATTGTCATCAGGAAGAACCAATAGAATTAATAATAAAGGAGTATAATTTTCGAATCGCCACTTTTTGAAACGCTCAATTAGGTGATAATAATTTCTACCTCTAAGTCAATATTGAATTTTATCTTCTAAGCGTTTTATCTTTTTCTCTGTGGTACATTTAAGCTGAACTTCTATCATACCGCCAGTTGAAAAATATTTGAATCCACGACTACTCACCATTTTTTCAACTTGTTTTATAACTAAATCATCCCCATAGTCCTGTTCGACTTTAGTAACAATAAAACCTTCACGTTCAGCAATGACTCTGATAAAATTAACGGAGAGTAATTCTTTGATTGTTTCCTCATTCATAGTATATTATTTTCTTGGTTCGTTAAAGGTAGGAAATAATATACTTAAAATATTAAATTTGCGGATTGAATAACATATTTTTTAATTGCTCATTAGAATCGCCTTCGGTACTCATTAAATCAGCTAAAGTGACTTTTTCTAATAAATTATCCAAGGTAAATTGCACCATTTTCCAAAGCGATCGAACAGAGCAATCTACGGAATTAGTACATAATTTACCCACACCTGCATGAGACCCACAAAATTCTTGGTCAAATAATTTGCCCCCTAAAGCAGTTAGGGCCTCATTAATGGTAATTTGGTCAACAGCTTTGGCTAGTACATATCCCCCTTTATGCCCTCTGGTGCTTTGGACTAAACCTGCCAATCGCAAAGTTCGAGTCAGCTTTCCTACATAAGGTTCAGACATACCTTCTAATTCGCTTAATTGAGGAATACTCAAACCTAATTCGGCATCAGCCCGTGCAATGCGGAGTAAGATGCGGAGTCCATATTCGTCTTGAGAAGAAATCTTCATATTTTAAAGGTATAGAGGTTTAAAGGTATAGAGGTATAAGGGTTTAAAGGTAGGCTGTCCAGAATTACGGAGATATAGAATTTTTTTCTTCCTGTATTTTGGAGCTAAAAAATCATAAATCATAGTTCATAAATCTTAAATCATAAATCCATCCTATAAAATTAGATAGATTTGTGATGTATGATTTCAGATGTATGATTTTTTGGCCCTTCCAAAAATCAGGGGAACTTTATCTCCTATTCTGAACAGCCTAGTGGTTCTGGAATTAAATTGCTAATAGTTTAAAAGTGTTGTCAGTTGTCGGTTATCAGTTAGATTCGCAACTAGGGAACTGACAACGCTCCAAATTAAACTGGTATTTATTTAATTCCTAGACCACTAGTTTAAAGGTACAAAGGCATAAAGGGCTAAAGATAACTGCTTTGCAGCTTTAATTCTTAACCCCCTCTCTCATTAAAGCCTTGAAATTTAGAACATATCTAGGGCAAATCTTGCTTCCTCGCTCATTTTGTCTTTTGACCACGGTGGGTCAAAAACAACTCTCAAATCTACATCTTCTACCCCTTCCACGCTCATGACTTTTTCCTGTACTTCCATCGGTAACGATTCCGCTACTGGGCAAGCAGGAGAAGTTAAGGTCATTTCTAAATAGACATTGCCTTCATCGTCAATTTCTACTTTATAAATCAACCCTAAAGCGTTAATGTCCACAGGAATTTCTGGGTCATAAACGGTTTCGATTTGTTCGTATATTTTTGCTATAATTGCTTCTTTATTCATATTACAGTATGACTGGATTTTTCAAGATGAACAGGATAAAATGAGCGAAAAGAAACGTGCTTTCTACAGCTAAATGATTTTGTGTTTTTCTATTCATTTTTAGTTTTTTCTGCTGTTCGTTTTTTCAGATATTCTCGTATGCTTAGTATTCCTGCTATGCCAAATAAAATAGCAGGTAGTATATCTAACCAATCGTAAGTATCATAATCAATATTTAAAGCATTCAAAATAGCTGCCATTAATAATAGGATGCCTGCAATTAAATTACTGCTATTATTTTTCATACTTTTCAATTTGAAATTTCACATTTTCAATTTCCTTATGCTAATGCCACTCCATACAACTTCATTTGCTTCACCATGCTCACCAAACCATTAGACCGAGTAGGAGATAAATGCTCTTTCAACCCAATTTTATCAATAAAATATAAGTCTGAATTAGCAATAGCTTCCGCAGGTTGACCAGACAAAACTCGAACTAATAACGCAATAATTCCCTTGGTAATAATAGCATCACTATCCGCTGTAAAATCAATTTTATCGCCTGCATTATTCGCATGTAACCATACTTGACTTTGGCAACCTTTGATTAAATGCGTTGCATCTTTATACTTTGCATCAATCAATGGTAAACTTTTACCTAAATCAATGATGTATTCGTACTTTTCCATCCAATCATCAAAAAAAGCAAATTCTTCAATGATTTCATCTTGAATCTCGTTGATTATCATTAATGCTTACTTTGTTTTATACGCACGCAAAGACGCGAAGGCGCAAAGTTTTGAATTTTAATTATTTATTAAGAGAGCATTTTAGCAGCACGTTTGACACCTGCTACCAATTTATCAATGTCTTCCTTATTATTATAAAAAGCAAAAGAAGCTCTAACTGTTCCAGGAATACCAAATCGAGCCATTAAAGGTTGGGTACAATGGTGACCTGTTCTGACGGCTATGCCCAATTTATCTAAGATGGTACCGACATCATAAGGATGTGCACCTTCCAACAAGAAAGAAATTACACTTGCTTTTTCTTTGGCTTCTCCCACAATGCGAATCCCATCAATCTTCTTTAATTCAGACGTGCCATATTCCAATAAGTCATGCTCATATTCCGCAATAGCCTCATGTCCAATCTTTTGCATGTATTCTACAGCTGCTCCTAAACCCACCACCCCTGCTATATCTGGCGTACCTGCTTCAAATTTATGAGGCAAGGTATTATAAGTTGTTTTTTCAAAAGTCACCGTTTCAATCATTTCGCCACCTCCATGATAAGGAGGCATTGCATTTAACCATTTTTCTTTGCCATATAAAATACCAATCCCTGTTGGACCGCACATTTTATGTCCAGAAAAGGTATAAAAATCAACGTCTAATTCCTGTACATCTACTTTTAAATGCGGAATGGCTTGTGCGCCATCAATTAAAACGGGGACATTTTTGGCATGCGCTTTAGCAATAATTTCATGCACAGGATTAATGGTGCCTAGTGCATTAGAAATATGGTTGATGGAAACAATCTTTGTTTTATCGGTCAATAATTTATCAAATTCTAACATAATCATTTCCCCCTCTTCATTGATTGGCACGACTTTCAGATGCGCGCCTTTCTCCTCACAAATCATTTGCCAAGGCACAATATTAGAATGGTGTTCCATCGTAGAAATCAAGACTTCATCTCCTGCTTCTAAAAATTTTCGACCGTAGCAATTCGCCACCAAATTAATACCCTCCGTAGTCCCTCGAACGAAAATACATTCTTTGTCACTCGGTGCATTAATAAATTCCCGTACCAATCGGCGACTTTTTTCAAAGGCATCCGTTGCTTCTTGGCTTAGTTGATAGACCCCTCTATGCACATTGGCATGTAGATTTTTATAGTACTGATCCATAGCCCGAAGCACATAATTGGGCTTTTGGCTAGAGGCTGCACTATCCAAAAAGACAATGGGCTTGCCATTCATTTCCCGCTTTAATAGTGGGAAGTCTTTTCTGATTTTTGCAAAATCTACTTTTGTCGTTTTTTTATTTTTGGTGGCTGTAGCCATGTATTTTTAGGTTTTTATAATTCGAATGTATAAGGTATATTTAATTGTACATGTACTGGTGTACCTACTTGTCTGCCAACTATAAAATCTGGCATAGTGCTTATAACCTTTTGTACTTCAATACCACAATTATATCCTATATCCCTTACTATTTTTATATGAGAAAGACAGCCAGTTTGTTTTTCAACTACAACTTGTATGACAACTTCTCCTTCAATATTATTATCAATGGCTATTTTGGGATAAACCACATTATCTTTTAGAAATTGAAGCATTTTTTCATCTGCACATTTTTTTTTAGTGGTGTGATATGCATTCATATTTTCACATTCTTCACTAAAAAATCTTGGCATTTGCTCTATTACTTTGAAAATATCACACGATACGCTTGTATCTTGACAATAAGTAGGTGGATTACAAATATGTATAATCTCTTCAGAAGTCAACAAACTCAAATCTTCTTGCTCTTTTTTGCAAAAAAGCAAAGTCAAACAAAAAATAGCCAAAAGCGTAATTTTCATTTGTATTTTTTTAGATAATCAGATTAAAAATTGATATTTGCTAATTTTTAATTTATTTAAAATCCGTAGCTAACCTAATCCGTAGCTAAAAAAATAATTAGCTACGGATTAGGTTAGCTACGGATTTTTATCACTTTTTTAGCTGACGCTCTATTGATTTATAAATTAAATTTTTATCGTTTAATCCCCTTCAAAATAGTCTGCGCAATATAAGGTCGCTCAGGAGGTAATTGCAATTCCTGTTTCAATGGGTCAATAATTACATCCATGCCTTCTAATGGAATTGCACCTAAGAGTACTTCCGCATTATTAGGAACGACTAAGGCATCTACCGTAGTTCGTCGAGTTTTGAATCTTATTTCAATAGGTCCAACTACTTCCAATTCTCTTTCACTACCATCTGCTAATAAAGCTGTTTCTTTGCCTAGTACACCAAGACCTAGTTGGCGCTTAATATTCTCATTGATGACCAACATATATGCACCACTATCTACTAAAGCTTTGATTTTTATTCTTTTGACATCAGCAGGGTTTATATCCCCTTTTCTTGCATAAGCTAGGTCATCACTACTAATTAATTCGATTTCTGCTCTTATTAATCCCATAGTTTTTTGATTTATTAAAATTGAACCTTCCATATACCACAAGCAATCTTACCAAGATTAGCTTGACGATGCTTTATAGCAGTAACATTCCATTCAGAAACACTTATAGTATTAGTAATAGCATATTTACTGTTATGAAAAACTGGTTGTTTAATATCAATTGCGCTATCTCCGATAGTATTGTTTTTATTGGTCTCTAGTAAGGTTAAATTTCCAATTTTAAATAGATTTCTAGCATGATCATCTTCACTAAAATATTGTTCCCATTCGTCCGTTAAATTTTCTGGAAGAATATGTTCTATAGTACCACTATCTATTAAGAAATCGTATTTATTACCCTCAGGCATTTGTCCTTCAATTTTATATAATGTATATCGTGCCAGTTTTTTATTCGTGCTATTATTAGTATTAAAGGTTTTTAAGTCGAAATAATTTTTAAAAGCGTCATCAGCAACATAAAGTTCTTTTATAGATTTAAGAATTTGTGGCACATTTATTTCATCTCTATTAGTGACATTTATTGCTGCTTTATTATAAATTTTATCCATAATATTAGTTTGTAATCTTCCGATTACATTATAACGATAAGATATATTTACAATAGCTTTAACCAACCGAATAAAATCTTTAGGATTTTGCAATTTAGTATAGGCAACCATTAATAATGGCTTATTTTGAGTAACCCCAAAAAGTTTTAAGGCGGTAATGAATTCAATCAACTCTTTTTCTCCTTTCCAAAAATTGTCATTAGGATTGCCTAAAGCGACATAGATATAAGCAGATTCCTCTAATTTATCTAGTAACGAAAACACATCTTCTCCTTTTTTAACAGTTTGTTTAACAGCTTTAAAAAGGTATCCTTTACTAACTAATTTTGTCCTTCCATTAAGGTAATGTCTTAAAAAAACAGGAAATTTTTTCAGGCCTATTATTTCAATAATCCTTTTCCATTGATTTTTTACTAAGTTTAAATCATTTCTACTTTTAGCAACTAAAGAGAATAAATAATTTTTTAACAAATCTGTTGAAGTTAATTCAACACCTCTCGAATTTAAAGTTTCAAAAACTGTATAAGCATTTAATTCATCTTCAACAGTAATCTGTATAAATAATAGATGTTTACCAACAATATTCTTTAGGAAAGAAGCTAGTTTTTGTCCTGTATTTAATTTAGATTTTAAATCATCGATTCTTTTTAAATAAAACTCATAAGCGTTCCATAATAGTTTATCAGAATATATTAATTTCCTTTCATTGATAGGTGATTTAAATTGCAGTAGTCTCTGTTGATAAAAACCATCATTATTTTCATTCAAAAAAAGCTTGCTAGAATATCTTAAAGAAGCAGAATCTTTTTGACCTAAATAATCCTTAATTAATAATTCGACTCTCTCTTCATTAGCTAATTTATCTACACCTTTCTCTGCCAATTCTTTTATCCTTGTTATTATTGCTAGACTTATAAGGCTAATAGTAGTAAATCGCTGTTGACCATCAATAATTTGAAAGTTAGCATCTCTCTTTTTTTGAAGGACTATTGACCCCATGTAATGAGATTCTTTATCTTTATCGGAATAGATATTAAGTATATCATTCCATAAATCCTCCCAATTGTCCTGCTCCCAAGAATAATCCCGTTGAAATTGCGGAACGCTATAAATTTTTCCGTTCCCAATAATTTCGTTAAATGAAAGGGTTTTGGTATCTAATAGGTTTGATTTACTCATAATGAATAATTAGTATATCGTAAAATTTACCTCAACTTCTCGTTCATCAAAGCCAAAGCCTTCTCCTTAACCCCTTCCAACTGAAAATTCTCCAAAACCTCTGCCACAAAAGCAAATTGCAACATAGACCGAGCTTGTTCTAAACTCATCCCTCTAGTTCGCAAATAATAAATAGATGTTTCGTCCATTTGACCAATTGTTGCCCCGTGACTACATTTTACATCATCTGCAAAAATTTCTAATTGTGGCTTGGTGTCCATCGTGGCGGTATTGGATAAAACTAAGCTACTATTTTGCTGAAAAGCATTGGTTTTTTGAGCATCTTGTCGCACATTTACCTTCCCATTAAAGACCCCTCGACCTTTATCATCAATAATCCCTTTATACAATTCATTGCTTTCACAATGTGGATGAGCGTGATCAATAAAGCTTTGATTGTCAATATGCTGATTGCCTTTTGCTAAGTACACCCCGTATAAATTGGTATTGGTGCCAGAGGATTGCAAATGGGAACTCAAATTATTTCTAACCGTTTTGCCCCCTAAATCCAGTACATAAGAAGAATAAGTACTATCTCTTTCTTGGGTTGCAATTGAGTTATTAATTTGGAAAGCATTTAAACTTTCATTTTGCAATTTATAATGATGTACATGGGCATTTTTACCCACAATAAAACGACTTAAAGCATTGGTAAAATAAGCCCCATCATTAATAGCAGAATGCGTCTCAATAATACTCACTTCACTACTTTCTTCTGCAATTACCAATACTTGTGGATTGGTCATAATCGCCTCACCACCTGACACGGTAATATTGGTCAAATGAATAGGTTTATCAACTTGTGTACCTCTGCTGACATGGATGAAAGTACCTCCATGAGATAGAGCTGTATTTAAGGCCACAAAAGCATTGATTCCCAAATTACTTGTCAATGCATTTTCTATCACGGCGTGGGTATCTGTATTATCATAAGCAGTTTTTAAATCGCTAATGGTTAAGCCCTCTATTTGATTATCAATATTCGATAATTCGGTATTTAAAACACCATTTACAAAAACCAATTGGTAGGCATCCATCCCTTCAAAACTAGCGGCTTTGACTACATTTTCACCGATAATTGCCCCTTTACCTTCCGAAAAAGTTTGCTTGGCAATTTTTGTAACGTAGGTATATTTATAATCCTCATCCTTTCTAGCAGGAAACCCCATGCTTTCTAAGCGTTCCATTGCTTGGCGCCGAATAGTATGTAGCGGATGTGCTTTTTGTCCGTTTAATTGCTGCTCTTTTAGGTCGAATAATGTTCGATATTTCGCAACGATTTCGGCTGATTTATTATCAATAGCTGTTGCCATTTTTTTTATTTAGAGGTCAGACCATTTCATTGTCAGACCATAAATTAAAATTTATTGTC
>CAZXYA010000159.1:0-4134 GCA_964644655.1 uncultured Saprospiraceae bacterium
TGTTTGATAACCAAGAATTTAGATTTACTAAATTTTGGAAATTTAGCAAATCCTATCATTTGCGATCAGCCTAAACCGACAACTGACAGACAATCGACAACCGAATTAAACTACCGCCGCCGAGGAATCAAAGAAGTAGGAAAAACAACTACACTTTCATTTCCGTCCTTACTAACCGAAGCCACACCGAATAGAAAATTATCAATAACGATATTTTTTAAAGTAGCTTCTGAAACGTTGCCTACATATTTTGAGTATTGCCAAGTTGGAGAAGTTGTATCTCTCCAATACAATTTATAACCTGCAATATTTATATCTTCTACTTTATCCCATCTTAATTTAGTTGATGGTTGTACGGCACCGCCAATCATTACATTCTGTGGAGTCGGAGGTGCCCAAGCTAAGCCTGCCATTGTAATAGCATTGACGCCAGTTAGTTTGGCAGCATATTCAAAATTGACGCCTTCAATGACATCACCATATTTAATGCCGTTTTCTTCTCTTAAATCTTGGTGCTGCCGATTATAGTTCTCGTGCGTCTCCATAATTCTAACGCCGGGAAAACCTTCATCATTAAATGGGCGGTGGTGACCACCTCTGCCAAAACGATCTAGGCGATAAATCATAATGGCATCTAAGTTGGTCATATAAGTATCGGTCATTTTATCGACGTATCGAGCGATTTGCCGAGAAGGGCCATCTACTTCGCCTCCATAAAAGCGGTGCCAAATTCGCATTCTTTCATTATCCGTAATAGGTGTAGGTTCGGAGAAAACTCGAAAAGTCGTATTATCAATGACGCCATCAATACCATGAATATTCCCAATCATGTCATTATTCAAAATGCCAATAATGTCCCATCCATCTTTTTTTGCTTGTGCTGCCATTCCCTTTCCACCAAATAAACCTTGTTCTTCCCCTGAGAGTGCGGCATAAACCACACTATTCGGAAAAGAATACTTGGTCAAAACTCTTGCTGCTTCTAGAGTGCCAGCAATTCCCGAAGCATTATCATTTGCCCCAGGTGAATCTCCCGTTGCATCCGTAGAATTAGAAATTCTAGAATCAATATCTCCCGACATGATGACGTAGCGATTTGGATTTTGTGTGCCTTTTTGAATAGCTACTACATTGACCACATAGGTATCTTCTGGAATTCGTCGGTTGCCTTCCGCTGGGACTAGATGATATTGATAGGAAACTTCTAGGCAACCACCACAAGCTTCGGAAATCTTTTCGAATTCAGCATGAATCCATCTTCTAGCGGCCCCAATTCCTCTAGTTGTTGAAATAGTATCAGATAAAGTGTTTCTAGTGCCAAAATCAACTAAGACCTGTATATCTTGCTCAATTCTTGTAGGAGAAGGAGCTTCTGCTATATCGTAAAGCCTAGCATCTGTTTCAGCAGGAATCCTTAATTGATTTTGAGCAATAAGACCAATTGAGCAAAATAAACAACTTAAAAGGAGGAAATGAAATTTCATAAAAAATATGATTTTATTGGATGGTACTGGTACATTACTACAGCGTTCAAAAAGTTATTTGCTATTCTATTCGGCAGCTTTGCCGCCTCGCAAAAGGGGTATATTAAGGAAGAACAAAGTTCTCTTCGGTGAGATAAGCTCTTAATCCTTCAATTCCTTTTTTATCTCTTTTACCACTCGATCAAATCTTGGTAAAATCACAAAGTCAATTCGACGATTTTTAGCTTGACCTTCAGGTGTTTGATTGGAAGCTTTTGGTGCAAATTCTCCTTTACCTGCGGCTAAGACCCTACTTGGGGGTAACTCGTACTCTTTGGTCAACACTTTTACTACATTAGAAGCTCGAATGACGCTATAGTCCCAATTGTCTTTATAGTTTTTAGCTTTTTTATTATCCGTATTACCAATGACTATTAGCTTTAATGTTGGATCTTTAGCAATTAAATTAGCAATTTTTTCTAGATTTTGAATACCAGCTGTCCGAACCCTAGCACTTCCTGGGCGAAATAATAAAGATTCATCGAGTGTGATACGAATTTCATCATTCACATAATTAACGGATTGCTGGTCGGCAAATAATTGTTCTAATTCCCAACTAAAATCCCCCAATACCTTTTGTTGATTTTCTTCAAATTGGGTAATGGTCGTGGTTATTTCAGCTATTCTTTCATCTCTTTTTTTAATAATATCTTCTTTTTCTCTTACGGTAGCACTTAAACTTCGAGAGGTACTACTTTTATCTTTTTGTTCATTAGCTAATTGGGCTTGTACTTCATCAATTCGATCTAATAACTTATCTTGAGCGGCTACTAAAGCGGTATTCATTCCTTCTTTATTCGCCAAATTTAAATTTAAAGTATCTATTTGTTGATCTAGATCAAGTATTTGTCGATCAAGAAGAGCGATTCTATTTTCATATCCTTGTTTTTCTACTTCATGTGTTGCCAAAGTAGCCTCATAATTCTTTTTAGAAATACAAGAAGTAGTCAGAAAGCCGATTATCAGAAATATAAAAAATGTTTGTAATTTCATAATGATAGGGTTTGTGTAGTATAATCATGTTGGTACCTCGACCATAAACAAAAATGTCTCAGAGACAAACAAGTCCCTGAGACATTTTAAGTATTAAAAATTATATTAACGCATTAGGAAACTAGCTGAACCTAATAAACCTAAATCTGTGTAAATAGAAGATCGGTAATAACCTGGTGACAATTTAGCTTCTAATTCATGGTTGAAAGACAATCTTTGACTTTCTTGAATTTCTACATTTTGCTCACTTACCGCAATGATATCTTGGTCTTGTCCGTTCACACTAATCTTAGCTTTAATTGGGCTAGACTTAGTAATAGGAACACCTGTATCATCCGTAATGACCATGTATACTTTTCTTACACCTTGATATTTTTCTGGAACATCTACTAAGTCAAAGCTTACATTTACTTTCTTAGCAAAAACTTTTCTTCTTGTTGGCTTGCCATCTTTTCTCAAAACATCAGTTGTAAAACCACTTGCTTTGAAGTTAGCTAAAGTCAAATCAGAAATATCTTTTTCCATCGTCTCATTCAATCGAGTCAATGCCGCTTTTTCTTCTCTAGTTGTTGCTAAATCAGAAGCTAACTTAGCATTTTCTTCTTTCAATTGTGTATTTTCAGCTTGAAGCGTATTAATGTCTGCTTCTAATTTAGTACGTTCATTAATTAAACCTTCAATTTGTGCTCTTAAAGAAGCCATCTCACCATCTTTAGCGTTCGACTCTTGTGTTAAACGATAGATAGCTGACCTTCTTCGCTTAATTTCTTTTTGTGCATCTGTTACAGAACCTTGTAAAGCTTCATTTTCAGCTGCCAAAGAAGAATACTTTGTTTGTAGTTCATTTAAATCTCCTTCAAGCTTTGCTTTTAAGCCTTGAACATCTTTTAATTCTGTACCTAACTCAGTATTTGTTGCTGATAAAGCTGCCATTTCAGCTTTCACTTCCTCATTGCGGGTATAACCACAATAGCCCATTGCAAGCATAGCAATAGCAAGCAGTATCATCAAAATGGTGTTGATTTTCATAAATCTTAAGTTTAAGTTCTTATAATTTTTTTCGACCTTTTTTCCAAATAGCTGGAATTCAAAGGCAATTATAAGTTTTTCTTGTTATATCTCCGTATTTTAAAGCAAATTCTTTCTGAAAAATGCTGTTTTTTTGCATTTTCATAAGGTATCTAACAAAATTTTACAACTTTACTAAGATTTTAGCGTAGATAGCGTTTTAAATAAATACCCATCTTTAGAAATCAAACAACCACTTTCCATCATTTGAAAAAGCTCTTTTTCTCGTTCGCCATTATATTCTTTTTCGGCGGTATAAATCTGCAAATCTTGACCCGAAGCTTTTAATTTTTCCATAATTCCTTGGGAACTTACATCTTGGGTGAAATCTACGCCAGAATCAGGTGCTACTGCAATACCCATTAAGACCATTTTTTCTGCTTGGCAATGGAAAGTTTTAATATCATGGGGTGTTTTAAATTCCAAGTATTCTAAATTTTCTAAAGTTTTATCAAATACTATATCGCTATAAACTTGTATTAGTTCCTCGACTTTCAAAGGATTATTTTCTTTATCAAGGAAAAGCAGAGAAGTATCGTTCTGTTGTATT
>CAZXYA010000159.1:4144-16434 GCA_964644655.1 uncultured Saprospiraceae bacterium
TTCAACTTGACCCAATCATCTGCGGTAACATGAGTGGCAGCTAGAAATTTGACAAAATCTTTTTCTAACTCTTGTAATTCTGCATTGCTTAATCTTCTATATTTCATTTTCAATTTTTAATATGAATACTTTATAAAGCGCTACAAGTTGCCTCCAACCATTCTAATTCTTCTGTGGTGACTAATGGAGATAATCCAGCCAATACTTTTTGATGATAGTTATTCAACCAATTAATTTCTTGTTGGGAAAGTAAATCTTTGTTTATCAACTTTTTATCAATGGGAAAAAGGGTTAAATCTTCAAACCGATAAAAGGTGCCAAAATCATTGGATTCATCTGCTACACATAAAACTAGATTTTCTATTCTAATTCCATATTCCCCTGATTTATAAAACCCAGGTTCGTTAGAAGTCACCATACCCGGCTCGAAAGCAGTATTGCCACGGGCAATACTCGTGGCAAAGCCTTGCGGTGGCTCATGGACATTTAAGAAAAAACCTACCCCATGCCCTGTACCATGTCCGTAGTTTAGTCGATATTGCCATAATGGTTGACGAGCAAAAGCGTCTAATTGTATGCCTTTAGTACCTTTAGGAAAAACCATACTTGCTATAGCAATATGACCTTTTAAGACTAGGGTATAATTTCTTTTTTGTTCTTCGCTGACTGGACCAAGCGCAAAAGTTCTGGTAATATCGGTGGTGCCGTCTTCGTATTGCCCCCCAGAATCTAGTAATAGGATTCCTTCTTTTTTGATTTGTGCGGCAGTTGCTGGCATTGGTCGATAATGCACAATGGCGCCATTTCCTTGATAACCTACAATAGCAGCAAAACTTTCTCCATGATATAAGCCTTGGGCTTTCCTAAAATCAGCTAAAACTTCTGCGAGTTCAAATTCGGAAACTGTTCTATTATCTAATGTTTTATCTAACCAACGATACATTTTCAGTAAGGCGACCCCATCTTTAGCCATTGCACGACGAATATGCTCAATTTCCGTAGCATTTTTAATGGCTTTTAACCGAGTAGAAATAGTTGCTCCTTTTTTGATTTGACCAGAAGTCAATAAGTCAGCTAAACAAACACTAATGGTCGCAGGATTGATTAGTATTTTTTTCGATTTTGGTAAACTTAAGAGAAATTTACCGATATAATTATAAGAGAAAACGCTAATGTTTTCTCGCTTAAATTTAGTGCCTAGTTTTGTGGGAACTTTAGTAGGGTTAAGGAATAGCCAAGCCTCTTCTAATCCTATTACGGCATAAGCGATTGCCAATGGATTAAATGCTATATCATTGCAACGAATATTAAAAATCCAAGCTATATCATCTAAAGTAGTGACCAAATGATAGGCTACCTGTTGCGTCTCCATTTCTTTACGGATAGTTGTCAATTTGGCTTTTCTACTTTGTCCCGTAAATTTTACCTTATGTTCAAATATTGGATTGGTAGGTAATTGTGGTCGATCTAGCCAAACCTCCTTTATTAAATCTTGTTCAGTTGCAATATTTATATTTTTAGGACTAACTACTTGTCGCATTTTTCGCACTTGTCCAACAGAAAATAGTTTTCCGTCTAAACCTATAGTACTACCAGTAGGTAAATTATCTCGCATCCAAGCATTATGTTCAGGAGCATGAGGAATGCCCTGTTTGTGCAATATAACTTGACTACCTGCCAATTCCCTTTCTGCTTGAATGAAATATCGAGAATCTGTCCATAAACCAGCATGAGTTTGGGTAATCACAACCAAACCAGCAGATCCAGTAAACCCTGAAATCCATTCTCTTGACTTCCAATGTTCATTAACATATTCACTTTGATGTGCATCACTACTAGGGATCACATAAGCATCTAGCTTATTTTCTTTCATTTTTGTCCTTAAAGCAGTAATCTTTTGATCAATTTTGACACTCATTTATTGGTATTTTATTTGTTTAGGGAGTAGGAAATAAATAAGGTACTAGTAAATGTGGTTTTAGTTTATTCTTATTCAAGGCGCAAAAAACGGAGTTACCCATACGGGTAATGAGTATTTTTGTAACGCTGAAGAAGGGCAAAATAAAGCCACAGAATTGGTAGGTTATATTTTTCCTACTCCCTTACTACTCCCATATTCCACAAAGATATTTGATTAGAAACAATTCAAACTATAAAAAATCATTACATTTGCTTAAAAAGTGTAATAGAACATTTCTCTACCCTACTAAAATGAACATTACCGCCCTTCGCTGCTACCGACTAAAGTTTCCCCTCGCAGCGGCGAAAACATTGAAATAATTTTAGTAGGGTAGCCTAATAGAACATTACACTATCCTACGAAAAATGAACATTAGCACCCTTCATTGCCTCGCAGCTTGGGTGGGAGTAGGGTAATGTAACTAGAAATTATAAACAATGTAGTTGTAAGGATTGGAATGATGCCTAACTCCTAATAACTCACTATCACTAGTAGATGAAGATTTTTCCATTTCAAGCATGGTATCCTGATTTTGATTTGATTGCCTCCGCAGATTCATTTTTTGGATCTGTGCGAGAAGAATATGTGGCCTACAAGAAAGCGGGCTTTTTTAACCAATCAGCAGAACCTGCCTTATTTTTTTATCAAATAAAATCAGAGAGTCGAACTTACACAGGCTTAATGTGCTGTACAGATATTAGTGAATTTGAGAAAGGAAACATTTTGAAACATGAGAAAACCTTAGCTGCCAAGGAACAGAAAATGATTCAATTGTTGGTACAACGTAAAGCTTTGGTAAAACCTGTTTTATTAGTTTATGAAAAAGTGAAAGCCATTAATAAATTGATCCTGCACCACATTCAAAATAACCCACCGCTTTATTCAACTTATTTTGATCAAGATAAACAAGAGCATGTTTTATGGAAAATAACGGATCAAGCCATTTTAAGTAAAATACAAAGATTATTTGACAAAAAAGTAAAATCCACTTACATCGCCGACGGACATCATCGGACGACCACGCTGGCATTATTAAACGAACGATTAAAACATAAACCCAATAAAGGGAATTACAAACAATTGATGGTTGTCCTTTTTGGTTCTGACCAATTGGATTTATTAGAATATAATAGGGTAGTGGAAGGTTTAAATGAGACAAGCCCTACTATTTTTATGGCTAAATTAAGCAATCTTTTTAATGTTGAAATATTGAATAGACCTGAAAAACCACGTCAAAAACACCAAATCACCTTGTTTATTAACCGGGAATGGTATCGACTTACTTGGAAATCTAAAGTTTTAAAAGAATTTAAGGCTAAAAAAATAATTTTAGATGTACATTTATTAAATGAAAAAGTGTTGAAGGGAATTTTGAATATTAAAGATGTGCGTTTTGACCAACGAATTGATTATGTATCGGGGACTAAAGGGCTAAGAGGCTTAGAAAAAGCGACTATTTCCAATAAGAATAGAATAGGTTTTTATTTGTATCCTGTTAAAGTGGAAGAGTTAATGACTTTGGCGGATATGTATCAATTATTGCCGCCTAAATCTACTTATTTTGAACCTCGGATTAAGAATGGGTTGTTGGTGAAGAGTTTGGAGTAATTACTATTTTGATAGCCAATTATTTAATTTAATGAATGCAAATGTCAGACAATAATCAATCAAAAAAATTCGAGTACAAAGTAGTAGAATTAAAAGAAAAAGGACTATTTATCACTAAATTTAAATTAGAAGATATTGAAAATGAATTGAATTTTCAAGGCGATTATGGTTGGGAGTTAGCTTCTAGTTTTGCTACAGATTTAGATAATAATGGAAAAAAAGAAGTAGTTTTGATTTTTAAACGGGAAATGAATCTTTAGCAAATTATATAATAACTATCATTTCCTATGGTCAGGAATCTTTTGTTGTATCTCATAAATAATAAGGGCAATAATTACCCCCATAATCCCTCCTAAATAAACATCTTTTAGAAAATGTTGCACCAAATAAATCCTTGATAAACCAACAATTAATGCTCCTGTAAATAATAAAAGAGCCATTCCTTTTTTCTGCTTAAGCAATAAAGCAACTAAAGTAAATATAGCAAAACCAGACATCGTATGTCCTGACGGAAAACTGCTAAATCCTGTGACTAAATGGACACCTTCTACTACATTAATCTCTCCTAAAGTACCTAATTCTTTGTAATATAAAGATGGGCGAGGGTGTAGGAAAAAACTTTTGCTAAGAAAACTAATAAGTGTAACAACTATGCCTGTAATTGGAATTAATAAAGCATAGCGAAAACGAATAAATAAAAAGAATATAAGAAAACTAATATATGTCCATTCTTCCCCTAATTTAGTACCATAGCTAAAAAAAAAATTCCAAAAATTAGTTCGATGTTCACTAAAATAAAGTAATAAATCGCCTTGTTGTAGTGATAATAATGCGAGTCCACCTATTAAAATAAAACCTATAAAGACAATAAAAAAATGAGCATTTGCTTTAATAGTGGTCCAAATAGATTTAAAAAATGAATGTTGCTTTGTGGCAATAGTTGGCATATATTAATTATACTTCTAATTGCTTAATTTGTTTGGATTATGCAGATTCTTCAATTTTTGTTTTTCATTGAAATCGGTCTCGAACCCATTGAAAAGCAGCCAGAATTCTAGTGGTATCAAATACTTTAGCATCATTCATGGCTTTATAAGTGAGGAAAAAACCAATTGGTAAAATGATTAAATTAGGTAACCAAACTGCTAAAATAGGATGGACGACAAAAGCCTCTGCCATTCGTTTAAAGGTAAGGGTTAAGGTAATGAATAGCATAAAAAAGATAATAGCAATTAATAAGGGATAACCGAATCCTCCTTTTCTTACTAGTGCGCCCATAGGTGCGCCAATGAACAAAAAGACAAAACATACGACTGCAAAGGAATATTTGGAGTATAATTCAAAAACGTGCTTGATGCGTTTTTCTTTTGTTTTAACCAAAAAACGATGGGCTGATTCTGAATTACTTTTGATGCTTCGAGCGTGTTGGATCGCTTTATTAGGATATGGTTGCCTTTTTGAATCAGGAAATGTTTCTAAGATACTGTCATAAGTTTTTAGTGGCTTATCAATAGTCTGTTTAGCTACTTTAGTTTTAAGCTTTAATCCATTTGTAGCATTTCTATTTTTTATAGCATTTCTATCTAGGGTAGGACTAATTGAAGTAGGGATTTTTTGTCCACCCGCTTTTTTGCTATCATACTTTGTGTTATATTTCCCTTTTGGGGCAACTTTACTGATGAGTTTAGGAGCAGCATCTTTTGGCAATGTATCATCTGTTACAGAAATATTTAGGCTAATTGCGCCTGTATCTTTAGGTGTATTTTCTGTAGCTTCTTCTGTTAATTTAGTCGGCTTTAAAGCGTTAATGTATTGGTCAATATAATCACTTACTGTTTCTTTTCTATCGAACACTTGCTGGTCTATAGAATCAATGGCTTCTACTAATTGATTCATACTTAACATGGAGTAATGTGTTCTAAATAACTCTTCGTCCGTTCGATTAATATCGAACTCTTGCATATCAAATATTTTGGTATATTTTTCAAAGGAAGTTCTCACAAAAGGTGCTCTACTTTTGGCACCTGCATAGCGATTTCCTTCTTGGAATTGCTCCCCATCTTCTAATTCCATGACCAAAAAACGTTCGTCTGGAGTGGTGTACATAAACCCACCTTGTGCTATTAATTCATTCAACCTATCCTTTTGTGCAGTAATATGATTGGCTATAAAAACATCCTTTATAGTTTGATTATCAGCTCCTTTTTCACCAATTCTAACTCGATAACCTTCAAAATCATCATTAAAAATGCCCTCTTCCATATTTAAAGTAGGCTTTTGTTTCCGCATGTCATAGAGCCTAGACTTAAATTTTAAGTTGGCGACGGGTGTCAAAAAATTGGCAGTAATCCAAGAAAATACAGCGACTCCGGCACAAGCAAACATTAAGGGACGCATGACTCGTAAAAGAGATAGCCCCGCAGATTTCATACTGGATAATTCATAGTGTTCGGCCAGATTTCCCATCACCATGACCGAGGAGATGAGCACCGCAATGGGCAAAGCCATAATAAAATGAGAAATAGATAAATAAAACATAAACTCTGTAATCATTCCTAAACTAGCTCCTTTACCAATAATATCGTCAATATATACCCATAGTGTCTGCATAATCAACACAAACAAGGCGATGAAGAAGGTTACCACAAAGGGCGGGAAAAAACTGGTTAATAAAAGTTTATCTATCTTTTTCACAACTACAAATTTACGGTATAATGAGTTAACGAGTAGTTATTGGAGAGACGGAATGTAGGTTTTTTTAAAAGGTAACAAGGTGATGAGGTCATAAGGTAATGAGGTGACAAGATATTAGAGTAATAAGGAGGTTCGGGCAGAGACGGTTTAAATAACTGTGTTTTGGCAAAATTTGAGTATTGAAAATCAACGATTTATCACCTAATGCCCTTGTTGACTGCCTATTGTTCAGCATGCTGAGCTAGCTTATTAATCAGGCTATATTTGACTATTAAAATAATTGACATAATCCAAAATTACCTCCCTTTTCCCTTCATTATCTCATCATCTCATCACCTCATCACCTCGCAACCTTCCTCTTTTTTCCCTATCTTCGTCCAGAATTATAAAAAGATTAGTTTAAATCCATAGAATGTTGACAATTCCAAGAGGTATTTTTCGCCTTACTTTATTTATAATCGTCTTAATTTATTATATAGTTAGATTATTGATTACAGGACTTTTCAAAGGTATGACTTTGGAATTGGGTTTAAGGCATCGCCAACAATGCTGTGTGACGATGATGAAAGTAATAGGAGTCGAAATGACGTTTAAAGGAAATATCCATGAAGGCAGTTATTTATATATTTCTAATCATCGGTGTTATTTAGACCCTGTAGCAGAATTAATAAAAATAACCGCTTTACCTGTAGCCAAAGCAGAAGTCGCTAATTTACCAATCATGGGATATGGGGCAAGTATTACAGGTGTCCATTTTGTGAAACGAGAAAGTGATAAAAGTCGAAAAGAGACCCGTTCGAGTATTGCAGAAACCATTGAAAGTGGAAAATCTATCCTCATATACCCAGAAGGAACAACGATTGATACGCCAACTACGGCTAGTTTCAAACCAGGTACTTTTCACATGGCAGCTAGGGATAAGGTAGAAATCATTCCTATTGCCATTGAATATGGGCATGTGGGAGATCCTTGGGTAGGGAAGGATAATATGCCGATTCATTTTTTTAAACAATTTGGCATGCGCAATAAAAAAATATGCGTGCATTATGGAGAACCAATATGGATGGACGATGGAGATAAGTTAAAAGAAGCTGTACAATCACGGATAGATACGGCACTTTTGGCTATTCGTAAAGAATGGAGTTTGCCCATTTAAACATTAATAAATTGAGCATCAAAATTTTTTTCTTAAAAGGGCTAAGTCATATTCGAGCAACCATTCGGTTTGTACTATTCGTACTAGCGATGATAGTTTTTACCATTCGACTTTTAATAGCACGACTTTTTACTCGATTTAAGCTGGAAAAAGGTATTAGGCATCGACAACAATTTTGTAAGGTATTGATGCCAATTTTAGGGATTCAAATAACCAAAAAAGGGAAGGCGGATTATAAGAATGTTTTATTTATTACCAATCATCGTTCCTATATAGACCCTTTTGTTTTAGTTACTCATTTTGATACTTTGGGTTTGGCAAAAGCAGAAGTAGCCAAATGGCCACTTATAGGATTTGGTTTGAAAATAACAGGTACTTATTTTGTGAAAAGAGAAGAACAGCTAAGTCGCCAGAGTGCTAGAGAGGGAATTGCCCATACCATTAAAAATGGGTATTCGATGCTTTTATTCCCTGAAGGAACGACTTCTGACTCGCCAACTACTTTGCCCTTTAAACCCAGAACTTTTCAAATGGCCGCAGATAATCAAGTTAAAATTATTCCAATTGCGCTTGAATTTCAAGACCCCAAAGATGCTTGGATTGGAGATGATACTTTTGTTCCGCATTTTTTTCAAACTTTTGCTAAACGAAATGTTGTTTGTGAGGTTCATTATGGGCCTCCTATGTGGGAAGCAGACGGAACGCTTTTGAAAACAAAAGTTCAATCTTGGATTAATCAAGAGCTAACAACTATTCGGAAAAAATGGGGATTACCTGTTTAAATTGAAAATTGAAAATTACTTAATAAGTGATAGTAGGTGTAATTAGAGCAACTTTACGGTTTATTTTATTGATTTTACTTTCGTCGATTACGGTAGCAACAATTCTACTTTTAAGCCCATTTTCTAATGATAAGCTTAAAATGGGGATGCGGAAACGCCAACAATGGTCCATTTTATTAATGCGGGTATTAGGAGTGAAAATTGGTAAAAAGGGAAAATCAGCTTATGAAAATGTTCTTTTTTTATCCAATCATCGGTCTTATCTTGACCCAATTGCAAAATTTAAACATTTCGATGCCCTCGTTTTAGCTAAAGCCGAGGTTCGGTCGTGGCCCGTTATTGGTTATGGCTGTAGCATTTCGGGTGTTCATTTTGTCAAAAGAGAACAGAAAACCAGTCGAGCCAATGCTAGAAAAACAATTGCGGATACCATCAAAAACGGACACTCCATTTTAATTTATCCAGAAGGCACAAGTACAGACCTACCCAAACCCTTACCTTTTAAACCGAGCGTTTTTCAAATGGCAGCCGAGCATAAAGTGCAAGTCATCCCAATCGCTATGGAATACAAAGATCCAAAAGATGCTTGGATTGGGGACGATACTTTTGTTCGACATTTTTTTCAAACTTTTGCTAAAAAAGAAGTGATTTGTGTAGCGCATTATGGACCGCCTATGTGGGAAAGTGATGGGGAAGTATTGCGGAGGAAGGTTCAAGATTGGGTGGACGGGGAATTAATTGAAATTAGAAAAGATTGGGATTTGCCGTTAAATTAACTCGTTGATACTATTAGAGAATCCACTAAAAAAGAGGGCTTAAAAATAGTGGTTAGGGGTTTTACAAAAATAATTCAAGCTCTACGCAGACGAGCTAGGAGGATAGGTTGTACGGATTTAACGGATTAGGCGGATTTAAACAGATTTATCGGTGTTCCTAGTTTTATAACACGGATAATCTTATAACACGGATAATTAGCAAACTTTTATCTGGCTCTAATTGTAATTTTTCTGATTATAACGGATTGCGGTGATTCAAAAAGTAACCCCTTTAGGGGTTTTACCTGTCGGCCGGTGTCGGTAGAAAATGTCGCTTTTTGCAGCTAAAATGTGCCTTTAGGCACATTATGTGTCACCTGATGTACCTAAAGGCACGTTAATGATGGGCTAAAATTTATCTTTCTACCAATATTTTGTCCCGCTGGGACATTTCACCGCAAAACGTTACAATCAGTAAATTTTAATCCTCTTGAATTGAAAATATGATAGCCACAATGTTCCGTAAAAACACCAACTTCATTAAGTGTTGGTAGTGCAAGCGTGAACGCATATTTAAATTCGGCAAATGATTCATCCTCAAAATCAATTTTTACGCTTTGGTTTAAGGCAAAATCAGAAAGATTTAATTTTACTCTATGGCTTTCCCCTTTATTGCTAAGGTAATCTTTAATGCTATTTTCCATCTAATAGGTAAATCATCGTAACTCATATTTTGCTAGTATTAATTTATCTTTTGAACTTTAGGACAAAAAATATGCAGTATAGTTCCTACAGAAATCGTATTTTATGGAAAAAGAAGGAATTATTATTTTAAACATTTTGCGTTTTAGTGTATGAATTCAAGAAAGTCTATCATTAATTTCTCCAAATGTAGACCCAAAAACCATTTTTTGCGTTATATATAAAGTTGTTCTATTGAAAAATTAGAACACATGTAGTCTTATTACCTAATTGGTTGGTTACCATTCGTTTAAATCAAACTTAAAACTTACCTTTTTGAACATTAAGTAAAAAGCTATGTGAACTATATGAACTTTGTTTACTATGTGGTAAAAAAGCACCTTCCTTTTGGTGCGAAACTACCAAAGTTAAAAACCGATAATACTTGGAAAATTTAAGTTTTCAATACCCGACTTGGTACCTACTTGGCTGTGCAATTTTAGGATTAATCTATGCACTAGTTGTCTATTTTAGAAGCGATACTTTTAAGGATAATGCTGCTTGGCTAAATTGGCTATTAGGCGGCATGCGTTTTTTGACGGCGACTGCTTTGGCAGCTTTATTATTATCTCCACTCATTAAAAGTTTATTGACGGACACGAAGAAACCTGTGGTAATTTTGGCGCAAGACCAGTCAGAATCTGTCATGGGAGAGTTGGATGAAACTGCTTTGGAGGCTTATAAAACAGCATACTCAACGCTCAAAAACGACTTATCTGAAAAGTACGATTTAAAAGAATATGCTTTTGGGAGCGATGTTCGGGAAGGCGTAGATTTTAGCTTTACGGATAAGGCAAGTAATTTGTCCGAAATGTTGAAGTCACTTTATGATTTATACAGTAACCAAAATTTAGGAGCAGTAGTCTTGGCTTCTGATGGCATCTATAATGAAGGGAGCAATCCAGTCTATGCAGGAAATCGTTTAGGCGCACCTATTTTTACGGTGGCTTTGGGGGATACGACTCCACAAAGAGATTTATTAATCAAGCGGGTTTATCATAATAAGATTGCTTATTTAGGAGATAAATTTAATATAGAAGTGGATGTATTGGCTCAGAATTGCCCTAATACTAAAACCAATTTAATTGTTTCTAAAATAGAAAATGGGAAGGCAAGAAAATTACAATCCATTCCTATTAGTATCAATCGAAATGATTTCTTTACCACCCAAGAAGTAACTTTAGAAGCGAATGCAGCAGGTGTACAACGCTTTCGAGTAGCCGTCAATTCGGTGGAAGGAGAGGTGACAACGACGAATAATGTCAAAGATATTTTTATAGATGTTTTAGACGCTCGGCAGAAAATTTTAATTATTGCCGATTCTCCACATCCTGATTTAACAGCGATTCGGCAAGCAGTGATTGAAAACAAAAATTACGAAATTAAGATTGAATATGCCGACCGTCGGAAAGCAAATATTGCGGATTATAATTTTGTAATTTTACATCAACTACCAAGTACCAAAAATAATGCAGCGGATATATTACAACAAATAAAAGCCAAAAAATTACCACATCTTTTTATTGTAGGTAGCCAATCTAATTTAGTTAGTTTAAATGCTGCCCAATCTTTATTGACCATCAATGGAGATACGAAGAATACCAATGATGTCCAAGGGATTATAGCAGAGGATTTTTCTACTTTTACCGTAGGCGATGCGACCAAAAAAGAGTTGCCTAATTTTGCCCCATTAAATGCCCCTTTTGGAGAATTCAAGGAAGCGGTGAATGCACAAATACTTTTATATCAACGGATTGGAAAGATTGATACCAAATATCCATTATTGGTAATCGGAGAAGAAGAAGCTGTAAAAAAAGGAATTTTAGCCGCAGAAGGCATTTGGAAATGGCGACTATTTGATTATTTACAAAATAAAAACCACGATATTTTTGAAGAGGTATTGGGCAAAACCATCCAATATTTAACCTTAAAAGAAGATAAAAGGCGCTTCCGAATTAACTCTGATAAAAATATTTTTAATGAAAATGAGCCGATTATTTTAGATGCCGAAGTCTATAATGATAATTACGAACTGATTAATGATGGCGATGTAAGTTTGACGATTAGAGATAGTGAAGGTAAAGAATTTCCTTCCACCTTTAACCGAACTGCCAAAGCTTATAGTTTAAATGCAGGCGTTTTTCCTGTAGGTAATTATACCTTTAAAGGAGCAACTTCGCATAATGGGAAACAACTAACTTATAAAGGACAATTTAGTGTTCAACCCGTACAATTGGAATCTTTCCAAACCACCGCCAATCATGGTCTATTACGTTTATTAAGCGAGCAATATGGTGGTGAATTAGTCTATCCAACAAATTTAGCAGCTATTTCAGAGAAGATTCAAGCCAAAAAATCAGTTAAACCTGTTATTTACCAAACCACTAAGACTCGTTCCGTCATTAATTTAAAATGGATATTCTTCTTATTGATGAGTTTATTGACTTTGGAATGGTTTATGAGGCGGTATCATGGGAGTTATTAACTGATGTTATGCAAAGAAAGCTTATTGAGCACCAAAGGTGCGACATAAATCGTACGATGTTTTAATAGGTCGCTCCTTCAGAGCTAGAATTTCTACCCTTTTCGTTTTC
>CAZXYA010000160.1:0-16328 GCA_964644655.1 uncultured Saprospiraceae bacterium
ATTTCAAAATAACCAACCTTAATCGAAAATAAGCAACTATCCTTCTAAATTGAAATTGATTCCCCTCCTTCTCATCCTTGTAACTCATCTGTAACTACCCACCTCTATCTTTGTGTCATCATTCATTTAATAACAGAATTTTCATTCAATAAATACTTATTATAATGGCTACTAAAAAAGCAAAAGTAGAAACAACAACAATTGATTTTTCAAATAGTATTGAAAAAATTAAAGGTTCTGCAAAGACCGTTAATACAGAAGTAATAGATACCACAATGGAGGTTTTAGATGATTTAAGAGTCAATGGGGAGAAAATTAGAGAAGTGGCAACAACTAGAGTAAAAGAAGCAATTGAGACAGTAACGATTGACAATAGCGTGAAATTCGTAAAAGAAACGGCAAGGAGTATTCACCAATACAATATAGAAACAGCAGAAGAAATCATCGAAGCAACAACAGATGGAGGAAAAGTAATTCAAGATTTTATTGCTAAATCTCTAAAGAATGGTGTTGATTTCTTTGGCCAACAACAAGATATTACTTTGACTGCTTTAGAGGGGTTAAAAAAACAATATGGAACACCAGACTTCAGATTAAGATTAAAAGAATTATTCAATTTTGATTTTTCTGGAGGTGCCACAGTTACAAAAGACGCAACAAAAAAAACGACTACTAAAGCAAAAGCAGCTATTAAGAAGGTAGCAACGACTAAAAAAGCAGCTATTAAAGCAACAGCTACAAAAGTAAAACCTACTGCTAAAAAAGTAACAGCCAAGAAAGTTACAACTAAAAAGGCAACGACGAGAACTGCTAAGAAAGCGACGGCTAAAAAAGTAGTCACAAAAAATAACTTAAGAACAATAGAAGGCATCGGTCCAAAGATTGAAGGCTTATTAAATGCAGGTGGTATTTTTACTTTCCAACAATTAGCAGATGCACCACAAACAACTTTAACGGCTATTCTAGCAGCAGCTGGTCCAAGATACAAAATGCACAAGCCTGCAACTTGGAACCAACAAGCCGCTTTAGCAGCAGCAGGTAAAACAGTCGAATTAGCAAAGCTACAGGATACCTTAAAAGGCGGTAAAGTAGCAAAATAAATTATCCTTCACACTATGTAACTCATTTGTAACTATCTGTTCGGATATTTGCATTGAATTTGAAACAATTATTAAAAATCATTAAACACTAAATATCATGGCTACTAAAAAAGCAGCAAAAAAAGTAACTAAGAAAGCAAAAACTACAACAACTATTGATTTTACGAATAGTGTAGAAAAAATCAAAGGGACTGCAAAAACAGTCAATAACGAAGTATTAACGACCGCAACAGAGGTTTTAGAGGATCTAAGAAATAACGGTGAAAAGATTAGAGAAGTAGCAACTACAAGAGTAAATGAAGCAATTGAGACAGTAAAAAATGCAAAAATTGAAAATGGCGTAAAGTATGTAAAAGAAACAGCTCAAAATATCAATAAGTATAGTTTAGAAACGGTAGAGGGTGTGGTAGAAACAGTTGTTGAAAATGGAAAAGAATGGCAAGGAGTTGCTAGAAAAGCAGTCAACAGCGGTTTGGAATTAAATGAAAGAAATCAAGAAATTGTCTTTGAAACTTTAGGTGCAGTAAAAGATCAGTTGACAGATAGTGCAAAGCGTTTCAAAGCTTTATTCACGAATAATTAAGAACAAAGGTATAGGTAAAAGGTTAAAAAATTATCTATCTATCAATTAATAGATAATTTCTCAAAACCATGTTTCAATAAGGTGAGTGATTCCAAAAGAGTTACTCACCTTTTTTAGTAAGAGAATTCAAAAAAATAAACTATGGAAAAAATAAAAAGACCATCCATTTTTCTTTTTTTAACAGAGATTTGGAGAGCTTTAATAGAATTGAGTAAAGCGTTACCTTTCATCAAAAAATATGAAGTCAAGCAAAAGGGAGATGGGCATACAGTATTTGTTATTCCAGGCTTTTTAGCAAGTGATGCCTCCACAAAACCATTAAGAGGGTTTTTAGAAAAGATTGGTTACAAAACTTGTGGCTGGGAATTGGGAACTAATTTAGCCGACTTAGAGCAACTAGCCGTTATCTCTGAAAAAATCCATCATCTATATGCAGAGAACCAACAGCCTATTAGCTTAATAGGTTGGAGTTTAGGTGGTGTTTATGCAAGAGAAATGGCTAAAGAACATCCAGAAAAAATTCGTCAAGTCATTACCTTAGGCTCACCATTTGGAGGTATTTTAGAACCTAATAATGCTAGTATTACTTTTGAATTCATCAAATGGTTAAAGGGCTACCCTGAAATTGATGAAAACTTTGTAGCTACTTTGCCTAATCCAGCTCCCGTTCCTAGTACTGCGATTTATTCCAAAAAGGATGGTATTGTTCCTTGGCAAGCTTGTATGGAAAAAGTGGAAGATGCGACGCATCAAAATATCGAAAGCTTTGGTAGCCACCTTGGAATGGGGGTCAATATTCCAATTTTAGAAATTATTGCAGATCGGTTGAATTATGAAGAGAAAAACTGGGTCAGATATGGAGAAGAAGCTTTGTTTATTGGTAGTCGATAGTAAACGACGAAAAAAATGAATAAGGAATGGCAACCTTCGGTTATTTTTTTGCACTATACCAACTAAGTATCTGAGCAGAAATATGCAACACTTTTGAGGAGATTAAGTTAATGAGATGTATGAGTTTAATATTTGATCTAAAACGCTTTATTTACCTCATTTATCTTATGAACTCATCAACTCATTACCCATTTTCTAAAGTGTCGATTACTTTTGTGCAGATCCTTAAATATACTAAAACATCTTTATGAAGCAATTAATAACAGGTCTCCTATTCTTATATTTCAATCTATCTATCCTTGCTCAAAACAATAAAAATATTAGTCTATTATCCCTAGTCGAATACGAGGTAGATTTAAGTGATATTTGGGGCTATACAGATGAAAATGGCAGAGAATATGCCTTAGTTGGTTTAGAAAACGGAACGTCTATAATTAACCTTAATGACCCAAGCAACCCTATAGAAGTTGCTAGAATTCCAGGAGGTACTTCCATTTGGAAGGATATAAAAACCTATAAAAATCGAGCTTTTGTCACAGGGGAATACAGTGAAGGTTTACAGATTATTGATTTATCTGATTTACCTAACGGTGTTGATACCAGTCAATATTTTTTTTGGCAAGAATCATTTGCTGGATTTGGTAGATTAGGTGCTTGTCATAATATCTATATCGAGGAAAAAACAGGCGTAGCTTACTTATCTGGTTGCAGTATAGTAAATGGCGGCGTTTTGATGTTTGATATCACGGGGGAATTACCTGTTTATTTAGGCAAAACCAATAACGCTTACTCTCACGATGTCTATGTAAGAAATGACACCATTTATAGTTCTGATATAAATATGGGTGTCTTTTCTATCATTGATGCAACTAATAAAAATAGGCCCGTAGTTATAGCCAATCAACCAACGCCTTTTCAAGTTACGCATAACACCTGGCTTTCAGATGATGGCAAAACGATTTTCACAACGGATGAAACAGGAAATGCTTCAGTTGCTGCTTATGATATTTCTGATGTAAATGATATTAAAGCCTTAGATCAGTTCTTTCCTATTGGTACAAGAGGAACTGGTTTAATCCCTCATAATGTACATGTAAAAAATAATTTTTTAGTCACCTCCTATTATGCGGAAGGGGTCGTTATAACAGATGCTTCCAGACCAAATAATCTAATTCAGGTTGGTAATTATGACACTTTTGATGGTCCCAATAGTAGTCCTTTTGGCGCTTGGGGAGCATTTCCATTCTTTGAATCGGATATTATCTTGGTGACAGATATTACAAATGGTTTATTCATTTTAAGCCCAAAGTACCAAAGAGCAGCTTTTTTTACAGGTACAGTTACAGATTCACTTAGTGGCGAAAAATTAGGAGGCGTACAAATTCAAGGGACCATTAGTGGTCTTAATATTTTTGAAGATCGGACTGTTAGTGATGGTAGTTTTGATATTGGTATCACCCAATCAATTAATCTTAGTGTCACTTTTACTAGAGAAGGTTATCATTCAAAAACAACTACTGTTCGTTTTGCTCGTGGAGAATTAACAGAATTATCCATCAATCTTTCCCCTATTGATTCCACAGACAATACCACTAGCTTAGAAAATTTGGGCGTATTAACTGCTTTTAACGCCTCTCCTAATCCTTTTTCCAACCAAACAGTTATTCAATATAATCTCACAAAAACATTCAAAAATGCACAGTTTTTATTAACTGATCTATCTGGAAAGTTGATTCAACAATATCCATTACTGACTTCCAAAGGTTCATTACCTTTAGATTTACCACTTGATAAGGGGTTTTATTTTGGACAGATTATTACAGCAGATGGTAGTAGTAGGGTGCTTAAATTGGTTCGGTTCTAAAACTTAACACGGATGGGGTTTTAACACGGATGAGTAGTATTGATAAATTTACTTCAAAAATGAAAAATCACCTCTCTTTGGATGCACTCGCTTATCCTGTAAATCTTGCATAATCCTGTTATCCTGTATAAACAAAACGATAGTACCAAGACCAATGATACTATCGTTACATTATTGAATAATTCCGTATTATTCGTTGCGAATGTAGTTAATTTTTGGAAATTCTTACTCATTTTTCAAAATAAATCTTAGTAAATGCTTGAAAACCAACAACAAACAATTCCTGCTACCCAAATCGCCTACAATTAGTTTTAAATCATTTCGTTTATTAATATATTTACAATTCTGTATAATCATCTATTTCTAAAAAAGTAATGCTACCTAATGGAAAACACCGAAATCAATCGGTCTGAGACCCTCCTATTTTTTATCACTATTTTTTTAGCAGGCCTTTGTTCCTTAATTTATGAGTTATTAATCAGTACGACTTCTTCCTATTTTTTAGGGGATAGTGTCATGCAATTCTCCTTAACTATTGGCATTTATATGGCTGCGATGGGAATAGGCTCTTACCTCACCAAATTTTTAAATGGCAATTTATTAGAGTGGTTTGTAAAGATTGAATTAGTCTTAGGTTTAGTCGGTGGGGCTAGTGTACCTATTTTATATTTCCTATTTGATGCTTTGAGTCCTATGGAATATCAATTTTCTATGTTAGCTATTACTTTTTTAGTCGGTGTACTAACTGGATTTGAAATCCCACTACTAGTCAGAATTCTCAAGGAAAATTATCCGTTGAGTTCTAATTTAGCGTATGTATTAAGTCTCGATTATATTGGTGCTTTAATCGCTACCCTACTCTTCCCATTTTTATTATTACCCTATTTAGGTACTTTTAGGACCTCTATCGTATTTGGCTTAATCAATATTGGACTAGGTTTATTAGTTTATCGATTTTTCACAAGAAGCGCATCAGAGAAACGAAAAAAATCATTAGAGTTATTAGCGATAGCTTGTCTCCTTTTCTTTGCAGGATTGGCAGCTTTCTCTGGACAATTGTTAGCTCATTGGGAAGATAGTTTTTTTACTAGCCGAGTAGTCTATTCTAAACAAACCCCTTATCAGCAGTTGACCGTTACCAAAAATAAAAAGGACATTCGTTTATATATTAATCGAATTATTCAATTTTCATCTATCGACGAATATCGGTATCATGAAACACTCGGCATAATTCCTTTGCATAATGCTCCTTATAAAAAGAATGTCTTAATTCTAGGCGGAGGAGAAGGCTTATTAGCAAGAGAAGTCTTAAAGTTTCCAGAAGTCGAAACCCTTACCATCATTGATTTGGACAAGGAAGTATTTCGATTAGCCAAAGAAAACACCTATATAAAAACACTTAATAATAGTGCTTTGCTAAACCCTAAAGTGACAACTATTGCCGCAGATGCCATGACCTTCTTAATTGAATCTGAAGAATTATATGATGTCATTATAGCCGATTTACCAGATCCTTCTAACGATGCCTTAGCTAGATTATATAGCACTTCTTTTTATCAATTAGTGCAGAATCATTTAACTCCCAATGGTGTTTTTGCCACTCAAGCGTCCAGCCCTTTTCATACTAGAAACGCTTTTTGGTGTATCTACGAAACCGTAACAGCAAGTGGTTTTAAAAATGTCTATCCATTTCATACCTACGTACCTTCCTTTGGTGACTGGGGATTTATTATGGCGTCTAATTTAAAAAAAGAACCTTCCAACTTTAGTACAAGCTTAACAACTCGTTATTTAGAACCCGATTTAGTTAAAAAAATGTTTTTCTTCGCTAAGGATATGAGTAATCCGGGTGATTTAAACGTTAATCAATTAGACAAACCTAATCTACTACATTACTTTTTGGATGATTGGGAAGCCTTTAGTAAGGAACAGAAGAATTAAGTAACAATTGGCAGTAAATATCAGATAGAAATAAGTAACCATGAAATACTTAGGAAAGCATTATATTTTAGAGTTGTATGATTGTCCTGCAGAATTACTGAGTGACCCTACATTCATTGGGGAACAAATGAATGCAGCAGCAGTAGAAATGGAAGCTACGATTGTCAATAGCAATTTTCATCATTTTAATCCATATGGCGTTTCAGGAGTAATTATTATCAAAGAAAGTCATTTGACCATTCATACTTGGCCAGAATATGGTTATGCAGCCATTGATATTTTTACCTGTGGTAAAATTTATATGGATAAGGGAATTGATTATTTAAAAAAGAATCTCAAAGCTCAAGGAGCCGAAATAAAAAAATTAGGAAGGGGCGCTGTAGAAAAGTTCACTACTGAATTTGAGGGAAATGTGAAGCAGTAGGCAGTACTTCAGTTGACAGTAACACAGTTCTGTGAACTGTGAATCGGTAAGCAGTCAAATTAACGCTCCAAAAAAAATTATCGACGCAACATCTCTTGAAATTGCTCTAAAATTAAGTCCGTAAATCGACGATCTTCGGTGATGATTTCCGCTTCTCCTTGCATTTGGTGTTCGAAATGAATCTCTTTATTTTTTGAAGTTTTCATTCCATTTGTCAGTTGTACCCTTACTAGATATTGCCCACTAGTAGGAAGTGTAGCTTTATCTATCACAATACCTGATAGCAATCCATATTCAGAAGGTTTATAAGTACTAATTTTTATTTTCACCTCTTGTCCATTTTTTATTTTCAAGGACTCTTCACTTGATAAATATAATTTCCCTTCAATATCTTGCTCCGCATTTTCGGGTATAATAGCAAAGATTTTTTCTCCTCGCTCTACAGAAAAAGAACTCGCTTTAGTTTTCAATTTATTCTGATAAATCAAAGTCCCTGAAATCGGCGCTTTGATAATATGATTTATTTTCCAATCTTCAATTTTACTACGAAGGCTACTCGTTGCAAATTCTATATTCTGTTCTCTAGTAGCTTTATCAACTTGAACACCTTGTCTAACTAGAGACTTTTGGTTTTCTAAATTGATAATCTCTCTTCTTTTATCAGAAATTCTTTGTTCTGTAGCTTTTATTTCTTCAATTAATCTGGTTTCTTCTTGTAATAAAGTTTCTAAATTTAAAAGATTTTTAGAAGTTGTATTTTTGGAATAAGTATTTTTTAGACTTTTTCTTCTTTCTGGTATTTTATCTAATCTAGCTTGTTTTCCTTTAATTATTTTTTCCGATTCTATAATATCTTGTTTAAAAATTCTGATATTTTCATCAAAACTATTAATGGTCTGGTTTTGAGCAATATTTGTGCTACCCTTCCCAAAAAATGCTTGGTAAAATTTCAGATAATCACCTTTAACTGGACCTAAATCCCATGTGTCCATTTCTTTAAAGTTAGGTACATTAACAAAGCCTTTTTTATTAAAATGCATTAGCATAGAATCTAACGCCAAAATTTGATTAGCATTTCCAGAATTGATGTTTTTTAACTGACTTAAGGTTGCCCCTCTTTCTATTACCATTTGTTCCTTAAAACTTGGTTTGACTATTCCTGAAATCATAGTTATGATATCCACAGGTGGGTTAGAAGTTTCCAACCGAATAGAAGCCTTCACCGTTTCAGGATATTCAAAAAAATATCCAACCACAAAAAGTGCTGCAAAAGCCAAAAGGATAGCCGAAATGCCCCAGCGAAGCAACCAACTTGGTGGTTCACCTAATACTTCTTGAAATGCTTTACTTCTTAAATCAATGCTATCGTGTTCTTCCAAAATAAGGGAATATTGTATAGTATTCTAAAAATAGATTATTTCAAATATTGAATAAAAAACTGGTTTACAGAAGCCTTTTATTAGAAAAGAAGGAATTCGTCAGGTATTTTGCACTATAAACATGCTCGAATAAATTCATTCTCTCTTTCTCTTACTCTTACTTAATGGTTACCCGTTTATCCTTGTAATAGATTGAATCTAAATTAATTGTAACTAGTTGATATTTCGCATTTACCTATCTAACCTGCCATCCGATACCTACAACCTTAGAGAACCTACTTAATCATAACTCCCTTTCGGTCCAAAAATGGAATGGTGGTAAAATGCATTTCATCAATACTTCCCTTGACAAAAACATATTTTTTATCGTACATATCCCCATCATACATAAAGCTCACCCAATACTCATTGGTCAATCCAAATAACTCCGTTTGAATAGGCTCTATTTGCTCCATTTCCAAAGGCGGTATTTGTTCAAAAAAATGACGCAGCGTTGTCGTCCGTATTTTTTCACCTTCCAATTCACCATATCCTCTAGAATTTACGAAAACACTACCAATAGGTTCTTCTTTGAAATTAATAATATATACATCCCATAAGTCTTCTTCATTTTGCCTCGGCACAATAGCTATTGCTAAATCTCTAACCCGCAATTGGGGAATATCTTTCATCATCTTATTAGTAATTTTATTCAAGTATTAATTCGATGTCCAATGTCAACTATCTAGTTTCAGGTACTAGTGCCTAAGGAACGAAATATTAGACAGTTTAAGTTAAAGAGTTGTCGGTTATCGGTTGTCAGTTCTAAACTAGTAGAAATTTAATTCCTGAACCACTAGTATTATTATAACTTAAGTTTCGCAGTTATGGAAATCAAAGACTTAGATTTACTAAATTTTTAAAATTTAGCAAATCACCTATTCACGATCAACCTGACCTGACCCCAAGTACCCGATACCGCTTTATACCAGTTCACAGTCAAATAATTGCATAAAATGAAATTTCAAACGTGCCATTACTGCTGTTATATCAACTTCCTTACCAAGTTCTTGTGCTAAAGAAGTAACGGTTTTATCCGCATCATTGATGCCACAAGGAACGATATAATTAAAGTATTTTAAATCTGTATTAACATTAAAAGCAAAGCCATGCATCGTTACCCACCGACTTAAATGTACCCCAATGGCGCAAATTTTTCTATTGGGTCCACCATTTTCTCCTTCCATCCAAACGCCTGTAAAACCTTTTATTCGAGTCCCTACTATTCCATAATCTGCTAAGGTCCGAATAATAATTTCTTCTAAGAATCTAACGTATTTATGAATATCCGTAAAAAATAAATCCATGTCAAGTATTGGGTAACCTACTACTTGGCCAGGGCCGTGAAAAGTAATATCTCCTCCTCGATTGATCTTATAAAAATCAATATCCGCCGCCGCCAATTCCTGTTCATTCAATAATAAATTATCTAACGAACCACTTTTCCCTAAAGTATAAACCAAAGGATGGTGACAAAATAATAAATAATGTTTTTGAGTTTGGTAGGCAGGGTCATCCAAAGCTAAATGCCGATTGTTTAGCTTTCTGTCGATTACCTCCTTTAACCGGGCTTTTTGATAGTCCCACGTTTCTTGGTAATCTTTTAACCCCAGGTATTGATAGGTTACTTTTTCCATTGCGGCTGCAAAGGTAGGCTTTTAACGGGTTGGTGTCAAGATGAAGGGGAATTTCCTGTATCAAACTCAAACCCAAACCCAATTTCAACTTCAACCTCAATTTCAACCTCAAAAGCAAAATCCGTCCTAATCCGTTAAATTCGTCCTAATCCGTTTCCAATCCTCCTAGCTCGTAAAAAATCAAGCACAAGCTAAAATTCAAAAAAACAAAGACAATCAAGAAAATTAGTCCCATAGTAAATTAAGTTCTATTTTTGCAGCCCAGTACAAATGGCTAATGACTAATAACTACTCTATGACTTTTGACGAATTAAATATTAATAAGCCCTTATTAAATGCTTTAAACGATTTGGGTTATTATCATCCAACGCCCATTCAGCGAGATGCTTTTTCGATCATCATGTCGGGGAGAGATGTGGTAGGCGTAGCGCAGACGGGAACGGGGAAGACATTTGCCTTTTTATTGCCCATCATTCGACAACATAAGTTTACTAAGGAAAAAGCACCTAGAACCTTAATCGTTGTGCCAACAAGAGAATTAGTCGTACAAATGGTTGGCGAGATAGAGAAATTAACAACCTATATTAATATTCGAGTTGGTGGGGTGTATGGAGGGACCAATATGAATACGCAAAAGAACATTGTCCTAGAAGGCTTAGATATTTTAGTAGCCACCCCTGGGCGATTACTAGATTTAGCTTATACAGGTGCTTTAAAATTACGATCGATTAAAAAATTAATTATTGATGAAGTAGATGAAATGCTAAACTTGGGTTTTAGACCTCAGTTAAAAAACATCTTAGATGTTTTACCAGAAAAGCGACAGAATTTATTGTTCTCTGCCACTCTATCAGAAGAAGTGGCTCAATTGGTAGCCGATTTTTTTGATGGTCCTGTTAAAATTGAAGTAGCCCCACATGGTACCCCGCTAGAAAAAATTGTCCAATCAGGGTATCATGTTCCTAATTTTTATACCAAAGTCAATCTGCTCAAACATATTTTAAAGACAGATGATAGCTTACAAAAAGTATTGGTTTTCATTGATACTAAGAAAAAAGCGGACCGTTTGTTTGAACTAATGGAAACGGAATTTAAAGATGCCATTGGGGTCATCCATTCCAATAAATCTCAAAATTATCGGTTAAACATTGTAGAACAATTTCATCTAGGCAATTGCAAAACCCTGATTTCCACCGATATTATGGCAAGGGGATTAGATATTTCTGATGTCTCGCACGTTATTAATTTTGATACCCCAGAAGTCCCCACCAATTATATTCACCGAATTGGTAGAACGGGTCGAGCAGATAAAGCTGGTCAATCCATTACCTTTACAACCGAAGCAGAAATTCCCAATCAGGAAGCTATTGAAGCATTAATGAATAAAGTCATTCCTTTATTACCTTTGCCCGAAGATTTAGAAATTTCAACAGAATTAATACCCGAAGAAAGAATAGAACCCAGTCAAAAAAACTACCTTCCAGCTCCTAATATGACTCAATCTAAGGGGGCATTCCACGATAAAAAACTAAAGAATACCAAAGTGAATAGAGCGCAAGAAAAGCGATTGGCTAGGCGACGAGAAAAACAAAAAGCTCGTAGAAAAAAGAAAAGGTGATTTGGTGATTGGTGATTGGTTGATTCGTGATTAGTGCTACTAATGTAATTCCAAGTTACGAACAACGGGTAGCGTAACTTTGGCTACTAGTCTACGATTGTATTTTTTTGACGCTGATTTCGCTGATTATTATGATTTTTTTATCTTTTCATTATAATTATCGAACAGTAATACAACCAGTTGTTTTTCAGTAAATTACAACGTTAGACGGATAGCCGTAACTTTTAATTAACAACTATAGCTATCAGGCTAAAGATTCAAAATATCAGTTTTTGCAAGTAAATTACGTTAAAAACGTAAGATATATTTACTTTCCTATTTCCTCTACGTAAAATCCGTTGCTAACTTAATCCGTTGCTGAAAAAAAATTAGCAATGGATTTTTATCAATTTTTTATCTGACTATCTAGTCTGACTGCTATAGTAAATAATTACAAATTCGTAGTTCTCACGAATCAATTTACAAGCAAACTAGTTGTAAATACTCGCTTTTTTTTATTAGCAAGCACAACTTTTATATCGTCTTCTTCCAATTCATTTTTCAAAGCCTTTTCTACACTTATTAATAATTTGTCTCTGCTTTCCAAAAAATTATCCGTAGCTATTTCCAACCATAAAACAAATAATGCTGCTTGCTGAGTATTTATCAAGGCCTCGACTCGATGCCAGAAATACCAATCTTTTTGTTCCACAAAAATCGTAGGAATAAATCTTTCATATTTCAGAAAAAAACGATACCACCATTGTCGAAGTAGATACTGTCGAATTACATTTATCGCCCTTAAGGTATCTTCCATTTTGTTTGCTACCTGTTCCACAAAAGCTGGTGTATCTGCAAGCACTAAATAATTTGGTTGCTTAGAAGCATGGTTAGTATGATAATTTTTAACCTCAAAAAATACAACTTGCTCTCTTCTGTAAATGCCTAAAAAATCAATCCCTTTCAGCCCTGCCCCACTCAAAATTTTAAAATATCGATGGGTATCATATTTTTTAATTTGCCAATCAGCATCAGAAAATTGAAATCGTAAGTCACTTTCTTTGAAGGTCATAAATTATACCTTGTACTGCTCTGCTAAAATCTCCCAATGGTGAATCTCATGACCTGCAATCATAAAACCAAGCGCCAAAGCAGAAAAAGGACCACCACTAGCCGTTCCAATACGATCCAACATCTCTGTAGACATGTTTTTAAACATCGCTATGGTCGATCGTCTTAAAAGTTCATATTCTTCAATCAAAGAAGCCGCATTTCGATTATTAACCTCATAATAATTCACATAATCATTCTGCTCAAAACCTTGCATCGGTAATTTATCATTTCTAGATATTCTCAAGGCTCGGTAAGCAAAAATTCTTTCCGTATCTAAAATATGAATCAATACTTCCTTTATCGTCCATTTATCTGGTGCGTATTGATAGTTCCATTGGTCTTCCGTTAGAGTTTGTAACTTTGCCAAGTTTTTAGCTAAAGATTGAGTTAAATTAGTTAAAAAATCCAAACCTTCTACTTTTCTAATATAAGTTTTGGAATATTCCATGGATTCATGGGCTTGTGGTCTGCGATGGGTGGACATTGAATAGTGAATTTTAAGTTTAAAAATATTAGCCTGCTAAAAATACGGTAACAAGATTTAGAACAAATGAGTTCATAAAGTGAGTAAGTACAGCGATTCAAAAGTTTGTTTATATTCCGCTCGGCGGCTTCGCCGCCTCGCGAAAGGGGTTTTTAAGGGTGAGAAATTTACTTTACACCGCACAGTACATTGTTCATTAAATAAAATATAACCTATATGGCAAATAGAAAAAGGCTATTTTGAAATGATTTC
This sequence comes from uncultured Saprospiraceae bacterium, assembly GCA_964644655.1. Taxonomy (GTDB): domain Bacteria; phylum Bacteroidota; class Bacteroidia; order Chitinophagales; family Saprospiraceae; genus JAFMDF01. Next base: position 13,305 of record CAZXYA010000160.1, read on the forward strand.
AAAATAGCCTTTTTAGCTAAGCAATTGTCCTAAAATAGGATCGTCTCATTTTATAGAATCAGCATAGCATCGCCATAAGTAAAGAAACGATATTTTTCCTTAATAGCTTCCGCATAAGCTGCTTTAATTAATTCAGAACCACCAAAAGCGCAAGCCATAATCATTAAACTTGATTTTGGTAAATGAAAATTGGTAATCATACAACTCGCAATACGGAATTCGTAAGGCGGAAATATAAACAAATTAGTCCAATTTTCTACAGGCTTTAAGTTATCTGTTGCAGAGACAGCAGATTCTATAGACCGCATAGAAGTAGTACCAACCGCACAAATTCTTTTATGCGTTTTAAGCGCTCTATTTACTTTATTACAAGTATCTTGATCAATTTTGAAATATTCTGCATCCATTTTATGCTTAGACAAATCTTCTACATCAATACTCCGAAAAGTTCCTAAGCCTACATGTAAAGTCAATTCTGCAAAATCTATTCCTTTAATTTCAAGCCGCTTCATTAATTCTCGACTAAAATGCAATCCAGCAGTAGGTGCAGCTACTGCACCAATTTCCTTTGCATAAATAGTCTGAAATCGCTCAATGTCTAAAGGTTCAGGATCTCGATCAAGGTATTTTGGAAGCGGCATAGTGCCTAATTTTTCCAATTCACCATGAAATTCAGCATCTGTCCCTTCATATAAAAATCGAATCGTTCTACCTCTTGAAGTTGTATTATCTACTACTTCCGCAATCAAAATATTATTTCCTTCTCCGTCTGAGAAATAAAGTTTATTCCCAACTCGAATTTTTCTTGCAGGATCTACTAGCACGTCCCAAAGTCTAGCTTCTTTATTTAATTCTCTTAATAAAAAAACCTCAATTCTTGCGCCTGTTTTTTCCTTAGTACCATATAATCTAGCTGGAAAGACTTTGGTATTATTAAAAATCATGACATCTTCCTCATCGAAATAATGAATTAAATCTTTGAAGGTTTTATGTTCGATTTTACCTGTCTCTCTATCTATCACCATCAAACGAGATTCATCTCGTTGAGGCATTGGATATTTGGCAACTAATTCTTCTGGTAACTCAAAATTGAATTGTGACAGTTTAGTCCTCATTCAAATATTATGTTTTATTAAAAATGCTATAAAAAAATGTACTTTCTAGTAATTTCACCTTACCAAAATAAAGCCATTTTTTCAAAATGACTGCAAAGATAAGAAATGTCTGGCTCATTAAAAATAGCCCACGCAGGAATAAAAAATTATATATGGCTCTATATCAAGAAAATAATGTCTTAAAACGGCATTTCAGCTAATTCTCCAATTTTTATAGAAAGTAATTAAACGGTCTATTCCTTTAGAAAAGATTGAGTTTCATTTTATCTAACCAATAGTCCTTATCCAAAAAACTTAAACCCTTATAAGTACCTAAGTACCTGAGCAGAAATATTCGACACTTTTTGAGGATACTGAGTTAATGAGATTTATGAGCTAATGAGCCTAGTATTTGGTCTAAAATGCTTTGTTTACCTCATTTATCTTATAAACTCATCAACTCATTGACTCATTTTCTAAAGTGTCAATTAATTTCGTACAAGTACTTATTTTGACTAGTTAGCAGAAAAAAGTAACAACTTTATCGAATGATTTGTATCCTTAGCAAACAAAAGTTTAATTTTACCTTTACAATTGAAAGGTTTTCATCAACCAATCATTTAAATTTTTCACCTGATCTATACACCAATTTCATGGTTACAGTAATAAAAGTCATAATTGAAAGTTTTCGTCAAGCCTGGCAATCATTAGTTGGTAATAAACTAAGAAGTTTTTTATCCCTACTAGGCATTTCTATTGGTATCTTCTGTATTATTGGTGTGCTTTCGGCTGTAGATTCTTTGGAAGATAATGTGCGCTCTAGTTTTGATAAGTTGGGGAACGATGTAATTTATGTAGAGCAATTTACTTGGGCAGAAGATCCTGGGCAAAATTATTGGAAATGGATGAAACGCCCCAAACCTTCATATAATGATTTTAAAGCGATTCAAACAAAAGTTAAAGGGGCAGATATGGCTGCTCTTTTTACCGTAGTCGGTGTCAAAACAGCTAAATACCGTTCTAGTAGTGTAGAAGGAGGGGCTTTAATAGGCATAACGGAAAATAGTGAAACTTTACTTGGCTTAGAATTCGAGAAAGGGCGTTATTTTTCTAAAACCGAAATGTTAAAAGGTGCACCAAAAATAATTATTGGTCATGTTGTAGCAGAAGAATTATTTGGCTCCATAGAACCCATTGGAAAAAAAATAAAAATAGGTGGTAGAAGTTTAGAAGTAATTGGTGTTTTGGCAAAAGCAGGAGATAGTTTACTTGGCATCATGAATTTTGATGAACAATTGATGATTAACTACAGAATGGCTAAGAAGTATGCCAACCTAAAAGAAGGAAACAAAATGTATACCCAAATTAGTGTAAAAGCAAAAGAGGGTATAAGTACAGATGCCTTAAAAGATGAAATTACAGGTGTAATAAGGTCAAGAAGAAAATTAAAACCTAAAGAAGAAAATGATTTTGCATTGAACGAATTATCTTTATTAAGTAACGTTCTAGATGCAGTATTTGGTACATTAAATTGGGCAGGTATAATGATTGGGGGCTTTGCCTTAATCGTAGGCATGTTTAGTGTCGCCAATATTATGTTTGTATCCGTAAAAGAAAGAACAAATCTAATTGGTGTAAAAAAAGCATTAGGTGCCAAGCGCTATGTAATTTTAATAGAATTCTTGATAGAGTCTGTTATCCTTTGTATTATTGGTGGCTTATTCGGTATGGGGTTCATTTGGTTATTACTAACAGGTATTTCTAAAGCCATTGACTTTCCACTTTACTTAGATTCGGGCAATGCCTTATTCGGTTTATCTGTCTCTATTATTACAGGAGTATTAGCAGGAGTCATTCCCGCTTTTCAGGCAGCAAATATGGATCCAGTAGAAGCAATAAGAGGTTAAGAGCTTGTTGGGAATTTATCCTT
>CAZXYA010000161.1:0-16201 GCA_964644655.1 uncultured Saprospiraceae bacterium
GTGCAGACAACGTGATAAAACCTAGCATAAATACCGTTGTAAGTAAAAAACTTAAATTTTTCATGATTGAAATGCCAGTTTTGTGAAATTAAAATTAATGAGTTTATTTATTTATTGAATTATGTTATCTATTTTACTATATTGATTACCAAAGTGTTACGTCTTTTTTGCAAATTTAAGCTATATTTTTTGGATAACACAAGTAATACTTGGTTATGTTCTTACTTTGCAAGCCAAAATCACTAATTTCAGACATTGGAATCACCTTTCCTCCTTTAAAAAGAACTAATATCTCTTCTTTAGAAATGGTATATACATTATTTGATTCTTTCCCGCTAATGATTAAGTGTTTGGCTGATTGTAGATTTATAGGGAATTCTTGAGCGATTTTATGACGAATTTTATCTAGATAGTCACGTTTAAATGGCTGATTACTGAATTCTATCTTAAATAAATTTCTATTTAATAAAGATTTTGCAAAATAGGCTAACAAAAAATCATCAGCATTTGTGAAATTTTTTAAAGCTGAATAGATATCAAAATCGTCAAGTAAGGAGAAGTGATGTAGTAATTCTCTCTTTTCTTTCTTGTTAAAGGGTTTTGCGGGGCAATTATAAAGAAAATATGCTAAGTTTTCTGAAATTTTAAGTTTTTTCTTCCCTTCTGCTAACTCTTTTGCTCTTTCTAGCACTTTTACCAGCATCTGTTCCGCTGATACAACTGTTTTATGTAGATATACTTGCCAATACATTAGCCTTCTTGCCATCAAAAACTTTTCTATAGAATAGATGCCTTTACTCTCTACTACTAGATTACCATTTTTGACGGATAACATTTTTATAATCCGATCATAACCAATTACGCCTTCATAAACACCCGTAAAAAAACTATCTCTATTTAAATAATCCATTCGGTCCATATCTAATTGACTGGAGACTAATTGATGCAAGAACCTTTTTGGATATTCATTTTTAAAAATTTGTATGGCTAAAGTCAGTTTACCTTTAAATTCCTTGTTTAAAGCTTCCATGAAAAACAGAGACAACTCTTCATGATGGATATTAATCAAGGTTTTTTCTAGGGTATGAGAAAATGGGCCATGTCCAATATCGTGTAATAAAATGGCTATGGATACCGCTTTTGCTTCCTTAGTAGAAATTGTTATACCTTTTGACCGAAGTACTTCTATTGCCTGTGTCATCAAATGCATAGCACCTAAGGCATGATGAAAGCGGGTATGCAAAGCACCAGGATAAACGTGATCGGTTAATCCAAGTTGCTTAATTCGTCGTAATCGTTGAAAATAGGGATGTTCAATTAAATCAAAAATAATATTATATGGAATATTAATAAAACCATATACGGGATCATTGAAAATCTTCTTTTTATTCATGTACTAGTTTCGTGAATAATAACTAGAAATAGTGCCAAATTTTTGGCAAAGATAAGAAAGGTCTTGGTTAAAGTTTATGGAGTAGATAGGAAAAGTAAAAGGCAGCCCTTGAGGGCTACCCATACTATGAGAAACGAAAGATCTTATTGTCGAGTGTTTGATACAAAGATATAACTTTTATATGTAAAAAATATAAAATATTAAAAAAGTTTTTATAATGAAAAAAATATGACAAATCCGCTTTTTATTTACGCTCCTTTTGTTTAATACTTATAGACCTTATTACTATTAAGAAACCTTTAAAACAAAAGAAGGTTAACTAATTGGTAATCAATTTATTCCTTTAAAAAAATATTGACCGCAAAAAGATATCAAGGTGCATCGCACCGCCTACCTTTGTATCCTTAGTGTTCAAAAAAACGGTTAAGGTGTATCGCACCGACCACCTTTTACGCTCTTTTACAAAGGTGGTCGGTACGCTGTACCTTAAAAAAGGAAATGTAACTTTACTTTCTGCTTATCGAATAATAACTATCAACCTTATTTAGGGAATGAATTCCCTAACAAAAAAGTTATCAATCCTAACATTTGTTATTAAAGTTATCTTTGTAATCAGAAGAGGTAAACGCTTCGTTAAATGTGGGCTATAAACTAAAATATTAAACCATCATTATGGTACAGACAGAACATATTACTTCCGCTTCGACTATACATTATTCCGCTTGTCCGCTTTGTGATTCTAAAAATATTCAATTGACTTTGGCGACGACAGATTATTCTATTTCTAAAGATGCTTTTGAAATTTATGCCTGTCAAACTTGTGATTTCCATTTTACCCAAAATGCTCCCGCTCCAGCAGCTATTGCTCCTTATTACAAAAGTGATGTTTATATTTCTCATAGTGATACTAAAGAAGGATTGGTCAATCGGTTGTACCACACGGCAAGAGATTTGATGCTAACTAAAAAGCGTAAGTTAGTACAAAAACTAACGACTGGTAAACACTTATTAGATATTGGTAGCGGTACAGGTTATTTTTTAAATCACATGCAATCAAATGGATTTAAGGTAACAGGTGTGGAAATTGACGGAGATGCTAGAGCAGCCACCTCAAAAAAATTTAATATAACTGTCAATCCACCACCCGTTTTATTGGATGGGCAATTAACCCAAAAAGTAGATGTGATTACGCTTTGGCATGTATTGGAACATCTGCATGATATGAATGGTTATATGCAAAGTATGTACCGTCAATTAGCTGATGATGGGGTAGTATTGATTGCTGTGCCCAATCATAAATCTTATGATGCTCAACATTATGGAAAACATTGGGCTGCTTATGATGTACCGCGTCATCTTTGGCACTTTTCGCCTAAAACCGTAGCTAAACTAGCGGACAAAAACGGTTTTAAGGTAGTTGGCCAAAAAAGATTACCACTCGACCCTTTTTATAATGCCTTATTGAGTGAAAAATACCAATCTAGTAAATTATCCCTTATCTTTGGCGGCTTAATTGGATTGGTATCCCTTTTGGTAAGTTACATCAATCCCGCTAGGAGTACTTCTCCTATTTATATTTTAAAGAAAAAGTAGTTGGTAATTTGTAGTTGGTAACTGGCGATTTGTTTTGCCAAATCCATTACAAATTACCAAACTTACTCCGTATTTTAATCGGAGTCACCAATTACTAAAACATGAAAATTAAGACAATTGCCATTGGTTGTGACCATGCTGGTTATCCTTATAAAGCAGCTATCGTTAAAATGTTGGATGAAAAAGGATATACTGTACTTGATTTTGGGACACATACACCTGATTCCGTTGATTATCCCGATTTTGCACATCCAACTGCGAATAGTGTAGTTGACGGAGAGGCAGATATGGGTATTTTATTATGCGGTAGTGGTAACGGCGTTTCTATTACGGCTAATAAGCATCAAAAAATTCGAGCGGCTTTATGCTGGCAAAAAGAAATTGCGGAATTGGCTCGACTTCATAACGACGCCAATATGATTTCTTTGCCTGTTCGTTTTATTAGTGAATCTATGGCTTTGGATATGGTAACTGTTTTTGTGGAAACGGAATTTGAAGGCGGGCGGCATGCTCGACGGGTTGGGAAGATGCCTTGTATGTAATTTGAGAAGCCAGAAGAGTGACCGAAAAATGAAATTTTCTGTCAGACCACTTCGTTGTCAGATTGCGACTAAACAAGTCTCACGGCTCTCAATAAATTTTAATTTATGATCTGACTTCTGGCAGTTTACGGTCTCTTCAGCTTCAACAAAGCCACATTTTCAATATGATGGGTATGTGGAAACATATCCACAGGTTGACACTTGACCACTTCATATTTCTCTGACAAGACCTCAAAATCTCTTGCCTGTGTAGATGGTTTACAACTTACATAAATCAGTTTAGGGGCTTCTAATTCCAACAGCATTTTTACGACTTTTGGATGCATCCCTGATCTTGGTGGATCGGTAATTAAAATATCTGGCTTACCGTGTTTTTTCGCAAATTCGGGCGTTAATATATTCTTGACATCCCCTGCATAAAAAGTGGTATTGTCAATCTTATTTCTAGTCGCATTTTCTTTTGCATCTTTAATTGCCAATTCGATTTCCTCTATACCGACTACTTGCTTGCAATATTTGGCGATAAATAAGGCGATACTACCTATTCCTGTGTACAAATCATAGACATTTTCCGTGCCTTCAAATTCTGCAAAATCGGCAATGACCTGATAGAGTGCTTCCGCTTGCTTGGTATTGGTTTGGAAAAATGATTTTGGACCAATTTGAAAAGTTACTTCTCCCAAACGGTCTTCTACATACGATTGACCATGATATAATTCCATCTCCAAATCATACATAAAATCGTTCGTCTTCGTATTGATGCAATAATAAACGGAAGTTAATCCCGGTATTCTTTTAATAATCTCATTTAAAATACCTTGAATCTTTTTCTGGTCGTTTTTATGGACACATAAAACCAACATGATTTCGCCTAAAGTGGTAATCCGTAGCATTAACTGCCGTAAAAAACCAATATTCTGACGTGCATCAAAAAATGCTAAGCCTTGCTCAATCGCTATATCTCTAACCGTATTTCTAATAAAATTAGACGGTTCATATTGTAAAAAACATTTGTTTATATCAATCACTTTATCAAAGGCGCCTCCTGGGTGAAAACCCAACACTTTTGCTTCATTCGGAATACCACTATCTATTTCTTCTCTAGTCAACCATCGTTTGCTAGAGAAAGAAAATTCTAATTTGTTTCGATAATAGACTTGGTGTTTGCAAGGTAGAATGGGCAACATTTCTTTAACTTCCACTTTGCCAATGCGCTGAATGACACTTTGTACATCCTTTTCTTTGAAGGCCAATTGCTGTTCGTAGGAAACATGTTGCAATTTACAACCTCCACAAAGATCGAAGTGGGAACAAACGGGTGTCACTCGATTATTAGATCGTTTGTGAAATTTTTGAATCGTTCCTAAAAAAATGGATTTCTTTTTGCGTTTAGCTAAAACATCTACCACATCACCTGGGGCAGCATCTTCCACAAAAATAGCTCGTCCTTCTGCATCTTTGCCAAAACCCTTGCCTTTATCTGCCAAATCGGTAATGACTAATTTTTCTATTAAAAACGGCTTTCTTCTATTTCTGCCCATAAATTTTTAGTGAGGAGTTATTAGTTATGCATTATGAGTGACTCAGATGAATAATTGATATCAGCTTTCCATCTTGTTCGCAATCTTGAATTCATAAATGAGGTCGCAAAATTAACGGGTTTACCTTGAAACTACTATTTTTGTGTAAGTTTATTCTCTGTAGCAACTGATTTGCTAAATCTTCAAGATTTTAGTAAATCTAAATAGGGTTTTCTTATAAAATTTTGAAAAGGTATACTCCTAATAAATTTTGCCGTATCTCCGATGAATCGGAGTAAACTAAACGGCAAAATTTGTAAAAAAGGATTTAAAGGATAGTGAAAAATAGATTTTTTTAAAATCTATTTTTTGCCCACCCTTTAAAAACCTTTTTTGATTTGGTAGGACTCGATGTCCTATCAAATCAATATTCAAAGCGTGAATTCCTTTTTTATAAGAGAAAAACCCTTTAAATATAAACCTTCTTATTTTTTGTTAAATTGAGTTTTGCTACCTCGGTCCCGATAGCTATTGTGGATGAAAACTTAGTAAAACATAATCATTTTCTTCATCCTATTAAAACAATCCATGAAAAAAGTATTAATCACTTTACCACTTCCGCCTAAAAGATTAGCAGCAATTAATCGACATATTACTGCGGATTGTATTGTTGGAGCGAAAGATTTATACGAAGAAGTTGCCGAGCGAATCTCTGATTATGAAGGCGTACTTTTTTTAGGACCGATGAAAAACGGAATGGATGCGGCCTTATTAGCAAAAGCTAAAAAATTAAAAATCATTAGTAATTATGGGGTAGGATATGACCGTGTGGATACGAATGCGGCAAAAAAACAGCAAATTATTGTGGCTAATACACCGCATGCAGTAACCGCACCAACCGCAGATTTGGCACTTGGTTTAATGTTAAGTCTTTGTCGAAGAATAGCTGTTAGTGATCGAGCTATTCGGAATAAAACCTTAAATTCTTGGTATAATGCTCAGCTACCTTCTATTTCTTTAAAAGGCAAAACGCTAGGCATCATAGGCATGGGCCGAATTGGAAAAGCAGTAGCAGCACGAGCAAAAGTATTTGGGATGACCATTATTTATTATCAAAGAAATCAGTTAGATACCGCTACTGAAAAGCAATATCAAGCAACTTATTTACCTTTAACTGATTTGCTGCAACAAGTAGATATTTTATCGCCACATATTCCATTAAATCCTAGTACAAAACATTTAATTGGAGCTAAAGAATTAGCCTTATTAAAACCATCTGCTTTTATTGTGAATACCGCTAGAGGAGGTGTGTTTGAAGAGGAAGCATTAATAGTAGCCTTACAAAATAAAAAAATTGCAGGAGCAGCATTAGATGTATTTGCTAAAGAACCAAGCGTGCCAGAAGCCCTTTTAAAAATGGAAAACGTGATATTGACACCACATATTGGTACGGCACCTAAAGAAGCTCGGTCAGATATGTTTGATGAAGCGATTCAGAACTTGGTAGAATACTTTAGTGGGCAGGAGGTGACGAATAGAGTTATTTAAAATTAAGAATTGGGTCAAAACAAAAATTAAATATTTCTAAAAATACATTAAAAATGGCGTTAAAATGGAATAGGTTTTAACGCCGTTTTTCATTTATTCAACTATAATTTCTTTTACCCCAACCCCATCTTCTGTATGGACTTTCACCCAATAAACACCTGTTTCCAAAGTTGAAACCGATAAAAGTGTTTGATGATTGGATAAGGATTGTTCGACTACTTTTTGTCCTAGAGTATTAAAGATCTCAATCTGCCCATTTGTTAAATCTACCTCTTTTGCCAAATCAATGACCAATGTTGCTTTGACTGGATTTGGATAAATATCAAATTGTTGTGTTAATAATTGTTCTTCGGTACTGACTAAGGCATTTTCATCAACTGTAACTGTGACAGTAGGAGTATCATCAGAAACCGTTACTGGTATTTCTCTACCCGCAGAATCAATGACTATTAAATCTATAATGTCTAGTTCAAGGACAGATTCTGAGCGACCTAGAATTAAATCAAGGTCTAGAATAAGAGCAAATTCAGCAATATTACCTGAGCCATTGACCCCCAATTGATTAGTCCTAGTAATAGCATAAGCGACTTGTCCTTCTTCAGCTAATAGCTTTTTTCTAGCTAATATATTTTCGGAACCAATAAAAGAAGTAGAATCATAAACAGTTTCGACATCACTAATTAAAGCTGGATCATAATCGACTGCCAATGCAATGCCATATAAATTGTCAATGGATAAATCATTTGCACCTATCACTAAATTCGCAGGAATACTTGTTTCTGTTTGATCTGGATCAATGGAAATAGCATCAGCAGGAAAATTTAAACTTATTGCTGGTAAGGTAGCATCTATAGCAAAATCTTTCTGGGTAGTAATCTTTTGATAATTTTGGTCGATAGCTGCATAATCTGCGGCATTGACCAAGCCATTTCCATCACAATCTATATGTTTGAAATCTAAATCAAAGAAAGTTGCAAAACCCCAATCAAATGCTGCTTGAAAAATAGGGTTAATATTTGCATTTGGTCTTGCCTCTCCTATTTTATCAAAACCAATACCCAAATTCAAGACATCAAAAATATTAACCAAGCCATCCTTATTAGCGTCTCCCGGAAATACACAATCATTAAAGTTGCATATCTCTGAACCGCCTACCGTGAAAATAGGTAAACAAAAAGAAGAGAAACAGCCATTTTGTTGCTGTTCTACCGTTACACAAACTTCATATAAACCTGGTGTTTCATAAACATGGCTTAGGGTTAACTCATTGCTTGTATCTTTTTGCCCATCCCCAAAATCCCATTCGATTTGGTCATACTCCCCAAAGGATAAATTATAAAAATTAATCGTCCCATTATCGGCTAATTGATCTTCGGGTTGGTAAATAAATAAGGCTTGACAATTAACATCCTCTGGGAAAATCTCATCAGGAATAATCGTATGACAGATGGTAGCCTTACATAATTCCTCATTTGTAATCTCAACAGTAATATCTGCACAAATATTAATGGTCGGCGGACTGGTTACGCTTGGAGTATAAATAATGGTCGGAGTATCCCCTAATGCCCGCCCCGTTTCGTATTCGTACCAACGCACAGTTTGTGGATGAAAGGCTCCAAAGTCCGTTTGATTAAATACCTCTAATTGAAAAGAATTACTGGTATCTGCAAGCGCTACTGATTCAATATCAAAGTTACAAGTATTTTCCAGCGAATCAGTAGGGTCAAATAAGGGTTCTATACAGTTAATATTAATTAGGGGAACTCCCTCATCACAATCGACACTATCTAATAAGGTAAAAGAAAATCGAATGAATTGACCGGGAGTTAGTTCTTCTGATAATTTAGAGGGTTGGAAAATATCTGCTCCATCAGCAGACACAATTAAGATTTCGCAATTAAACTTTCCTAATAAAAACCCTCTGCTAACAACGCCAAATTGGTCGCAGTCTTGTGCTTGGACTTGTCCAAAGCAAGTTAGGATAAGGGCTTTAGCAAATAATAAACTACCTATTTTACTTGTTCTTTTTCCGTTTTGCTGCATTAAAAATTTTGACCATAACCCTGTTATGCTAAAAATTTTTGCTTTGCAAAACGAAAAAATACCTACGCAAAATTTAGGTAGCTTATTTATTTCTAAACCCCTAATAAAAAAAATGAAAACTTTTAGTCGTTGTAAGGTTGTCAACATTAGCGCTTTTTTTATTTTTTGGGCAAAATAAATCGCCATGCAAAGTGAAAAATGGGAATAAGATTTTGCCTGTATTGCATCATTTCTCCTAGAACCTGCTAAGTATTTTACAAATATGCATTTCTTCTATTCAAAAAAAAAGAACAAAATGGTACATTTGTACCTAAAAGTAGTAATTTTATTTTAGTCTTAAAATGTTGATAATCAAATATTTGTCATTATCTTGTTTTTTGCTATTTTTAGGCATTTTAACAGAAAATAGAATAGACTTTTTTGATTGTTATTGTTAGTCTTTAAACAGTTATCAACTTTCAGTTAGCTCGTCAAACTGACAACCGACAACCGACAACTGATTTATTTATGCTTATTAGTACCAAACTGCTAACTCTATTAAAAACCTTCTCCAAACATGACCTTAATAGTTTTAAGAAATTTGTCGCTTCCCCTTTTCATAATGAACAAGAAGAGTTAATGCAATTATTTGCTATTATTAATCAATATTTTAGAAGTCCAGAAAAGGAACAAAAAGCAAATCCGCTAGAAAAGGAAATGGTTTGGCAATATATTTTTGGTCAAAAGAAATATAATGATGTTCGTTTAAGACGACTTTCCTCTGATTTAATTAAATTGGTTTATTCTTTTTTATCTTATAATAGTTATCAAAAAGATGGTTTATCAGAACAACTTAACTTATTAAAAGCTTTACGACAATTATCTTTAAATAAACATTTTGATGGTACATTTAAACAGATAGCACAATCTTTAGAAAAAAATGAATTAAGGAATGCAGATTATCATTTATCTAGTTATTCTGTTAATTACAACTTATTTAATTTTCCTAAAAATGTTCAAGCAAAAATCAAATTATTTAGTAACCTTGAACGAGCAGATTATCACCTTGAATGTTTTTTTATTATTAAAAAATTAGAAAATTATTGTGATTATATAGGGTATAAGGAAGGTGTTTCCTTTGATGTAAAAGTTTCTTTACCTCCATCTTTTTTAGAATATGTAGAAAATTCTAAATTTATAAAAGAACCTTTTATAAAAGCCTATCTTTTAGTAGCAAAAATGCTATTAGAACCTGAGGAGACAGCTTATTTTCTTAATTTAAAAAAACATCTAGAGAGCAATAAGATTCATTTTACATTACAGGAATTAGATACTTTTTATATTCATTTAAAAAATTATTGTATTGTAAAAATAAATATGGGGCAAATAGCCTATTTCATTCGTCAGCTCTTCGAAATTTTTAAAACACTACTAAAAGAAAAGATTATTTTAAAGGATGGAAATATCTTGCCACAGAATTATAAAAATATAATTACTACTGGCTTGCAAGTAAAAGAATACAGTTGGATAGAAAACTTCATCCAAACCTATACTAATTATTTACCTAAAGCACATCGAGAAAATGCCTTAACTTTTAATTTGGCCAATGTTTACTTCTATCAAAAGAAATATGGACAAGTCATCGAACAATTAAGAGAAGTAGAAGATAAAAATCATGTGTATGCACTAGGTGGAAAGCTACTTTTATTAAAAACTTACTACGAATTAAAAGAATACAATCCCCTAGATTCTCTAATTGATAGTTTTAGAATTTATATTCGTCGAAACAAAATTATTTCCAGAGAAGTAAAGCAACAATATCTAAACCTTTTGCGCTTTGTAAAAAAATTATCTAGTACGATTCCTGGAGATAAAAAGGCAATAGAAAAGATTCGTGGACAAATAGCTAAATGTAAGGCCTTGGCTGGAAAAAAATGGATATTGGAAAAGGTAGCAGAATTGGCTTAATTATCCCCGATTTGCTAAATCTCAAAGATTTAGTAAATCTTATTTTCAGAAAAAACGGAATTTAGATTTACTAGATTTTCAAAATCTAGCAAATCTTGGAGGACTACAAAACTTAAGAAAATGGCAAAAATAGCATTAGAAGGCATGCGCTTTCACGCATATCATGGATTTTATAATGAAGAACGAAAAACGGGCGGCTATTATAGTGTAGATGTCTATATTGAAACAGGTTTGCCTAGAGGTGTTTTTCAAGATGATTTATCGGGAACAGTTAATTATGAAACAGTACATTTTATTTGCAAAGCAGCAATGAAGAAGCCGACTAAATTAATTGAAACAGTAGCTGCGAGAATAATTGTGGGGATCAAAAAAGCATTTGATCGTTTAGATTCCGTTAATGTCCGTATCCGCAAAGAAAATCCACCTTTGGGCGGGGAAGTTGCTTGTGCGATAGTAGAATTAGATGATGATTTTGCGCCAACTTGTAATCGCTGCAAAAAGCCATTGGTTTGCTTCGATAAACCTGGTGGTTGTTGGTGTACGAATAAAAATGTGGATTCTCGTCGATTGGCAAATTTTCAGTCTCAGTTTTTTAAGTGTAAATGTTTGGATTGTCCGTTGAACTAGTTGCCCCGATGAATCGGGATAGACTTGGTTACTGGTTATAAATCAACTAAAAATTTATCTGTAACCGATAGTGTAAAAATACCACTCCCCCCTTCTATATTTTCGTGAATGACGACAGGTTCGGCAAAAGGATTGCCTTCATTGTCTCGGTACGCCGATAAGGTTTTCTCGAAAAGGTAGGCATCTTTGGAAATACTTGTTAACCATATAGTAATTTCCTCAAGGGGTAAGTTTTTAACTCCGTCGATTTCAATGCTTCCTGGTTCCGTTAAATCTAAACTAACTCTGGTGGTGTACATTTCTCCGTCAAAACTAGCATCCGTTAAATATAATTGGTCTAAATCTTCCAAAAGAGGATCAACAGGAGAAATATAACCTGCCCCAAAACCATCAAGAATAAAACTAGTATCTGGACTCTCAAAGATATAGGTGGCTGAGATAAATATGCTATAATAATTTTGCTCACCAGGAGGGTCTTGGAATTGAATAGTTACTTCATCACCCCTATCTCCATAACGATTAACCGCTGCGTCTGCTTCATAAGTAGCTGAAATAATAGAAACATTGCTAGGTAATTGTTGAGTAGCTTCTACGCTACCATAAATGGGACTATTTACACTTAACTTATAATTTTTATTTGCCACTAATTCCATTTTATCTGTTCCATACCAATGTGAATTTTCAGGTTTTTCAAAATTAGCCTTTAGTTCACCATCTTCATATAAAGTAACTGTCGCATCATCAACCTCTTGAAATTCTGTAGTATCCAAAATTCCTAAAGTATGGTTTAATCGAACAAAATACCCATATTCTTCCCCAGCAGTCGCATTAAAATTACCTCGAACAACCAATTGCGGTTCATGCTCAGGTATTTCTATTTCTGTAACCGAATCAAAAAAATCTTCGCTACAACTAATTAGTAAAAAGCTACTTAAGATATAGATATAGTATTTAATATTTTGCATGATTGTTATTTTTTGAGAATAGAGTTTATTAAAATGATTTTAAAACCACCCTAAAATTAAATTGCACAACATTAAGCCTCATTTTACGCTATCGTATGGTCAATAAAATTATTCATTTTTTAGGGTGGTTTTAAAAAAATGATGAATGATAAACGTTTTTCTTGCAGAAAAAATCGGTCGTTCCACCTGTCAAAATTTAAATTGATAACTAACAGAAGGAATAATCGGAAACAAGCTAAATTGTCTAAAAACCCGCTGGCCAGTATCGTTATTTCTACCCGTCGAAACAAAGTAAGGATTGTTTCGATTATAGGCATTATACACGCCAAAATTCCAGATGCCCTGCCATCTTCTAAATTGATTCTTTTTACTTTCTAAAGACAGGTTAAAATCTAGTCGATGATAAGCACCCATTCTAAAACTATTTTTATCGCCAATGCTTTCTATTTCTAGATAACCGTCATGTTCATATCTATATAAAGGCAAAGTAATCGAATTACCTGTCCCGTAAACCCAAGCCCCTGTCAAAGACAATCTTTTACTAAATTGGTGAGAGACTACTAGCGAAACATCATGCCGTCGGTCATATTTAAAAGGAAAGCGTTCGCCGCCATTAATTTCGTCAAATTGTCGCCAATTCCAACTTAAAGTATAACCTATCCAACCCGTTGTTTTTCCTTTTTTCTTTTGTAAAAAAAATTCTAAGCCGTAAGACTCCCCATCTCCTTGGGTGACTCGATTTTGCCAATCATTTTCTACCTCAATAAAACTTGCCCCTTCTTTATAAGAAACAACATTGCGCATTTTTTTATAATAGCCTTCTAGACTAAACTCGTATTGTTTCCATAGGGTGGTCGCTAAACCTGCGGCTGCTTGCCAAGAATCTTGTGGTCGGATTCGTTTGGTACTAGGTACCCATAAATCTGTTGGTAGACTCAAAGATTCATTGGTCAGTAAATTAATATTCTGGATCATCTTGGTATAAGAAGCTTTAAGCGCAATGTTATTATTCAAGAGGTATCTTAGACCCAACCTTGGTTGTAAAGAAGTATATTGTTCCCCGTCAACGGTAAACAAGTTGGCATGTAAACCAATATTTGCTTTTAAAGCACCCAATTGTATATCATCTTCTATATAAGTGGTATATTCCCATGATTTGGCATCTTGTGATCCTAGGGTAATGTCTATAGGTTGGTTATCAAAATCTAATTTAAACTGTAAAGCACCGGGTTCATAAGTATGTTTTGTAGCACTTCCGCCAAAACGAATATAATGCTTAGGATTTGGAATAAAATCAAAATCTACTTTTCCTCCCCAATCATAAATGCCAGAAAAATATTTGGCAGAAAAAAAGTCTCGTTCTCCTTGAAAAACATCTGCCACTTCTGAACCAAAATCAAAACTAAATCGACTGTGCGTTAAGGTCGTATTGGCAAATAGGCGATTATTAATCTGATAATTCCAGCGGAAAGCCGTAATTAAATTGCCCCAATCAGTATTCCCTTCTATCTCCGTAAAATCATTATTATCTAAATTTTCTTTGTTGCTAAAACCAAATACATCTGCACCTGAATAAGCACTTAGATAAAGTCGATGTTTATGGTTAATTTTATAATTGATTTTGGCGTTCAGGTCATAAAAATGCAACTTGATGTCTGCTTCGTCTCCATCTGCCCTTGCCTGTCTTCTAACTAATGGGCGAGCCAATAAGTCCACATAAGTTCGACGACCCGAAATGATAAAGGATGCTTTATCTTTAATAATTGGTCCTTCTAAAGTTAACTTGGAAGAAATTGCTCCAAAGGCACCTTCGCCCTTAAATTCCTCCATATTCCCCTCTTTCATATTAATTTCTAAAACGGAGGACAAACGACCACCAAATCGAGCAGGAATACCCCCTTTGGTCAAGGTTACATTCTTAATAGCATCTGCATTAAATACCGAGAAAAAACCCAATAAATGCGAGACATTGTAAATCGGGACCCCATCTAAAAGTACTAAGTTTTGGTCTGGACTTCCACCTCGTACATATAAACCCGATTGCCCCTCGCCTCCCGATTGCACGCCTGGTAATAACTGCAAAGTTTTCAAAACATCTACTTCGCCCAAAAGGGCAGGTATTTTTTTAATTTGTTCAATAGGCACTTCAATTCGACTCATTTGACTGGTTTCTTCGATTCTTTCCAACTTTTCACCAACCACTTCAACGGCTTCTAGGCTAACAGAAGCTCCTAATTTAATATCTAGGGTAATGTCTTTATTTAATAATAAACGAAATTCTTGGGCTTGGAAACCAATATAAGAGACTGATAAATTGACCGAATCAGCAGGTAAGGTCAGGCTATAAAAACCATAATTATTGGAAACAATCCCCGCCACACTTTTTTGGTCAAAAACATTAGCGGCGATTAATTTTTCGCCTGTCTCCCCATCACTAATATAGCCGCTAATGGTGTATTTTTGAGCAAATAAAGATAAGGTAAAGGAGCAAGTTAATAATAAAAGTAAGAGTCGATTTTGTTTCATTTTATGCGATAGGTGATTTTAAAAAATAACTGGTGAATAAGGTTGTGATTACTAGACCATTGGAATAATTAGAACCCCTATTAAATAAATTTTATTTTTATATTAAAATTTTTAACAATTGCAGCAAATGGGAAATGGCAAGCAGATTTGATAGAATAAAATTGTGCAAGAAAATCGTATTTCTTATAATTATCCAGCGAAATTTAGCAAGTTTGCACCCTCGGATGGTTGACCTTCAGTCAACCTGTTAACAATTGTTGGTTGGCATAAGGTCAACCATCCAAATTTTTAGTATGAATGAATTAACCAAAAACTTTTTCGACAAATTAAAACAATCGGGTGATAAAGCTGACTTGCAGTTTCCTCCCCCTGCAGTAAGAGATTTAGATCCAACACTTCTGGAACATATTCCTGGGAGGTCAATTAAATGGTCTTATCCAATAAAGGAACGATACAATAATCCTTTTAGAATCACTTTTGGTGGTTACTATGGCTGTTTTTTTGATGCGGCCTTTGGCCCTTTTTCTGGAGTGACTACAGGAAAACCGACCACTAGTTTGGATTTGAATATTACTTTTTTAAAACCCTTATCTGTTCAAGATGAGGTCGTCATTGTAGACGTAGAAATGATTAGTCAAAGCAAAAGTTATTTAATTTTGAGTGCCAAGGCGCATAGCGGGAGAGGTGTTTTAGTAGCGACTTGTACCACTCGAATGTTGATTTTGAACCGTTAAGTAACGGTAAAACAATAACCTCGTCCAATTTGACAGACTTATTATTTCATCGTTACTAAAAAAGAAATCTAGTGATAACTAAAATGGATGATTCCAAAAGTAAAATAGATGCCTATTGTGAAGCACATACCACTTCGCAATCCGATTTATTATACCAATTAGAAAGAGAAACCTATCTAAAAACTTTGGCCCCTCAAATGGCAAGTGGCTCTTTACAAGGACAATTATTAAAAATGTTATGCCAACTTATTCAGCCAAAGATTGCTTTAGAAATAGGTACGTTTACAGGATACGCATCACTTTGCATCGCCAATGGTTTGCCCGAAAAAAGTGTTTTACATACCATAGAAATCAACGAAGAATTAAACTATATTAGTCATAAATATTTTCAACAATCACCAGTTGGGCAAAAAATAACACCTCATATTGGTGATGCCAAGGTAATTGTTCCAAACCTCCCTTATCCCTTTGATTTTGTGTTTATAGATGCAGGAAAAAAAGACTATGCGGCTCATTTTGATTTAGTGATTGATAAGGTTAGTAGTGGTGGTATTATTCTAGCAGATAATGTTTTGTGGAGTGGCAAAGTCGCCGA
Organism: uncultured Saprospiraceae bacterium; assembly: GCA_964644655.1. Classification (GTDB taxonomy): domain Bacteria; phylum Bacteroidota; class Bacteroidia; order Chitinophagales; family Saprospiraceae; genus JAFMDF01. The sequence goes on from CAZXYA010000161.1 coordinate 16,034, forward strand.
AAAAAAACTAGATAAAGCCACTAGAATTCTTCATGATTTTAATGAAAAAATTCAGCAGGATGAACGAGTAGAGAATGTGTTATTGCCTATTCGAGATGGCTTGTTGGTGATTCGTAAAAGGTAGATAGGTATAGAGGTGTAAAGGTACAAAGATTATGAGATATAGAG
>CAZXYA010000162.1:0-16183 GCA_964644655.1 uncultured Saprospiraceae bacterium
CCCAGCATTTTCTGCCTACCGGCAGGTAGGCATACTGAGCTATTCAGGTTTGACTACTTCGTAGTCGCTAAGTGCGTAATATCAATTATAAGTTTTCAATCTGATGACCTATTGTTAATTCCATCCAATTACTTATGGTAAATGATATAGCGTATATGAAGCTTGTTTGCAAATGGTTTTCTGGCAATGCTATATCCAAAATTCACAACTTAGCCCTTATTTTATCCAAATCTATCTTAGCAATGGATCGCACAAAGTTAGTGTCCCAATTTCCGTCTTTATCAATAAAAATATAACTGGGATAGCCAAATAAATTAAATTGTTTGAGTAGCGCAGTCGTTAAATCTTTTTTGATGTAAATATGCTGCCCTGATACGGCTAGATTGGCAATAGTCTGTTCCCATTTTTGTTGGCTAGACCCATCGGAAATCGCTAAATAAATAATTTCTAAGGGTAATTCTTTTAGTAATTCCTTTTTGGCTTTACTTTTTTCTTGGATGCACTAAAAGCGATGCTGAATGCTCGACCGGGCTTACAAAAAGTACCAGGACCACATGGCATTCCCTTATTACAACATGCCAAACATCGACTGTGGCATAAAGATATATCCGAGGAAGACAAAATAAAGGTAAATCTAACCATTGCGTATTTAGCATCCTTAGGGGGTGCCAATGAAAGCGCTAAAAGTTTAGAGATGACAGAGGAAGAAAAAGCAATGTATGTAGGCGAATATCGGTTTGGAGAACAAGCTGGGGAGGTTTTTGAAGTAGTACTCAACAGGCGAAAAATGTTATCTATTGGTAGAAAAGGAACTTTTGGGCGAACCATGAATAGGGTAGGAGATAAGCGCTTCTCTCCAAGTGGTGCGCCTTCTGTACAGATTAGTTTTGTCATAAAAGAGAAGCAGGCAGTTTCGTTGACTATTCACGAACCAGAACCTTTGGTGACGGCTATAAGGTAGGCTGTTCAGAATTTGAGGATAAAGTTTCCTTGAAAATAATAAATCATAGTTCATAAATCTACCCTAGCTTTATTGATTTTTTAAAGTTAATAATTCAAAATTGACAGATTTATGATGTAAGATGTATGATTTAAGATTTATGATTTTTTCTGCCAACCCTACATCCCAGACTCTTCACCCCTTGCTCTCTGCGGATTAGTTACAAAAAATAAATATAAAATGCTGACAATATAGTTTTTTGTCAATAATATGCGTATTTTTGTAAGGTGATTTTTAGCATTTTGAATAAAGTTCAATAAAGAAAATATGAACAAAAAGCGTAGACTTTCCAAAACCGATTATATCCAATATTTAGATTGCCCAGAAGAATTATGGCTGCGTAAGAACCAACCAGCTATATTGCCTCCTATAGATTTAGACCGACAATATAAATTAGACCAAGGGAATTTGATTGATACCTTAGCCCAAAATTTGTTTTCTGATGGTTGTGTGATAGCTGATTGGGAGATTGACCCCAAAGAGGTAGTTTTTCAAATGAAGGCACAACATGGGGCGATGTTGGCGATTACGGATATTGCGGTGCACCAACCAGCCACTAAAAGTATCGCCTTATTTGAGGTAAAAGCAGCAACAGGGGTAAAGAAAGAGCATTATCACGATTTAGCTTTCCAACGAATGGTCTTTGAGGATAGTGGATATAAAATTAGTGGTACGTACTTAGTACATGTAAATAAAGGGTATCGAACAAATGAGCAGACAGATCATTGTGATTTATTGGTCATCCAAGATATTACAGCGAAGGTTAATGAATTAATGAAGGAAACTAGGGCAACTGCACCAAAAGTATTAAAATGGGTGAATGGCAAAGCGCCCAAAAAGCGAATAACAATTGGCTGTAGTAAAAAACAAAAATGTCCTTTTGTACAATTAAAGTACCCCAATTTACCTAAATATTCTATTTTTAATATTGCTCGGATTAATACCAAGAAAATTAAAAAATTAGTAGAAGCCAATATTTTAGATATACAGGATGTTCCAGAAGATTTTAAATTATCTCGTACGCAGCAACAACAAGTAGCCATTGCCCAAGAAGATGAAATTATTATCAAGAGAGGGAGCATCAGAAAGTCGCTTAAAAAGTTAGACTATCCACTCTATTATTTAGATTATGAGAGTTTTTCTTATGTAATCCCACCACAATCTGGCTATAAACCATACCAACAATTGGTTTTTCAATATTCTCTATATATTCAGCAAGAAGCAAATGGTCCATTGACACATCATGAATTCTTACTAAAGGATAAGCAGGAGTCTGTTGAAAATTTAGTGCAAGACTTACAAAAAAACATTGGTAAAAAAGGGTCTGTAATTGTTTGGAATGAAAGTTTTGAGAAGAATAGAAATATAGAAATGGGGACATTATTTCCTGCGTATCAACCATTTTTATTGGATTTAAATAAGCGGTTATACGATCTAAGAGTCCCTTTCCAAAAAGGATATTATCAACATCCTGATTTTAAGGGGAAGACTTCTTTAAAAAGTGTGCTGCCAGTCCTTTCTCCTGAGGTTAGTTATGCAGATTTAGCCATTCAAAATGGAATGGTTGCCACTATCAAATGGCATCATGCCACCGATGGGCGTATGACTCCTCAAGAACAATTCGCCACTTTTGAACATTTGCTGAAATATTGTACGTTGGATACTTTGGCGATGGTTAAAATACTTGATGTATTGCAGGAGGTGTGAAATGATTGATGTGGCACTTGACAATATAAGGAATGAATTAAAATTAAAACGACAATTAAAATCACTACTGACAATCAATAAGTTGCAATTTTAAAATGTAAAGTTATTTTTGAACCGTTCCTAAGTTGACCGTAAACTCAAAAAGTTTCGTAATCAATTTTGTATATGATTGATTTTGCGGAACTTTCATAAAACAGTAAGTCTAGTATTGTAACAAATTTTGCCGTATCTCCGATTAATCGGAGTAAACTGAACGGCAAAATTTGTAAGCTTCACAACCGTATTTTAGTGCTTATGAAAATACCGTTATTCCTCTAACTCCTTTTTCAAATCAAGTTGCTCCACATTTTTTAATAATTGATCTGTTTTATCATCCCAACTTTCGGGTAAGTTAGGTTTATTAGTTTTGGCAGCCGAGGGTTTTTCTTGTGGCAACACTCGACTAATAATTACTGATTTTTTTTTCTTAGCGGCAGGTCGATAAGGGTTTCTTCTGAGGCGCTTATTATTTGCTGTTTTAGCTGCCACGCCTTTAGTCGTAGTTGGAACTGCCATCAATCTTTTTTTATCAATTAATTGACCCGTTAAAGAGCAAATGCCGTATGATTTAGAATGAATGCGAAGTAGGGCATTTTTTAAATCTACGATATGTTTACGCAGCCGATGCGCCATCGTGTCTAATAATTGTAAACTAGCGCTACTTGAAGAATCTTCGACCCAATCACTCTGACTGCCTTTATTAAGCGTTGTTTCTTTCAACTGTGCATCAAGGGTAGCTAATTGTCGTTCGGCCTTGGCTAATTTTTTTTCAACTAGTTTTTTGAAAATTGCTAAATCATTTTCTGAATATCGAATACTTTGTTGGTTTTCCATAGAGAAGAGGTTTAAATTTGTTAATTTAGATTATAAGTATATGATATATTTTGTATTAATGCAATTTTTGTTTATTTTATTTTATAAAAGGGTTATAATTCCAACGAAAAAGTAGGTGGGTGTAGGCAAAAAGGAGACAATAGCAGCCAAACTTTTCTTTTAGCTATAGCTTTATTTTAAAAGCATTTTCCAAAAAAAGACAAGAAGCTTCAAGAAAAGGCGAATATGCTGAATAGGTACTTTTAAATGGCATATTTTTTGTTCCTATTTTACCCAAAAAAGGGAGTTGTAGTCCTGACTTTCAATACATTATAAAAAAGTGTTATTTGAAGATTTAATGCTACAGAATACCTATCAATACTTGAGAAAACTAAGCTACTTACCTTTGAGAATAGGTACTAATCAATTTCAATGGTTATAATTTATTATTGATACTAAGGGATTGGGACAAAATAAATTATTCAAATTTAAGGAAGTTATTTTGTATCAAATTAAGAAATAAAAATAGGATTATATCTGGATATTTGAGTGTTTTTATGACGAAGAGTTGATGCAAAAGAACGACTTAAAATGGGGAATTTGTTTTGCCCCAATCCCTAAAGCCCTTGTTTTCCTATCTATTGATTACTCCCCCTGGTATGTTCTCTATTCACGAACCTTTTAAGTGATTACTGCGATGTCTAATACCCTAAGGAATCAATCCATCAGTCCATTTATACTCTTGATTGAGGATGATAAATCAGCTATTGCGACGGTCAAGAATAATTTGGCAGCTTCAGGTGTATTACGGAATCATCTAGCGGCTTGTCAATCCATTTCAGAAGCGATTTCTTTTTTGAGTGCACATCCCGAATTTGCTATTATTTTATTAGATGCTTCATTGCCAGATGGAATGGGATTGGCAGGGTTTAAAAAATTAAAGGCAACATTTGTAAATAAAATAATTATTGTATTAGCAGATGAGGCGCATAAACATTTAGGTGTTGATTTTATTAGAGCAGGTGCACAAGATTTTTTATCAAAGGAAGTATTAGCGATTAATAATATTTACCCAACCATTCAATTTGCGGTAGAACGGGTACAATTATTCCAGCAGGATATTGTAGAAAAGGTGAGCAAAATCAAGCAAAATAATCAACAATTATATCAGGATATTTTTAATAACTCTAAAGACGCTATTTATATCTGTAATTTGGAAGGAAAGCTAGTTGATTTTAACCAAGCAACTTTTGAATTATTTGCTTTTTCGGAAGAAGAATTATTAGAGATAGAAGTACATGATTTATTTCATACCAAAGAGAGAAAACGAGAATTTTTATATGCCCTAGTTGCAAATCAATCCGTAACTGAATTTCCGATAGAGATAGAACAAAAGAATGGCAAAATTCGACAATGTTTGATTTCAGCTAGTATGATTCGGACACCTGAATTTACGGGCTATTCTGGTTTACTTAAGGATATTACAGAGCAACAGAAAGCAAATGATTTAAGGAAAGCAAGGGATATAGCTCGACAGTCTGCAAAGATGAAGGAGCAATTCATAGCCAATATTAGTCACGAAATGCGGACTCCCATGAATGCTATATGGGGGATGAGCGATTTAGTGATGCAAACTGACTTATCTAAAGAACAACATAACTATATCAGTTCTATCAAACAATCTTCGGAAATTTTATTAGGGGTAGTCAATGATATTTTGGCGATTTCTGAAATACAAAACAGTCAATTAAAGTTTGATTATAAATTTTTTAATTTACACGAGTTATTGCATAATTTGATGAATGTAGTTCAATTTAGGGCAGAGGAAAAAGCCTTAGAATTATTACTACAAATGAGAGAAGGGATCCCGAAAATTGTGCATGGCGATAAATTAAGATTAAATCAAGTATTGTATAATTTGGTCTTAAATGGGATAAAATTTACAGAGAAAGGGACCGTAACTGTTTTAGTAGAAAACCAAAATGAGAGCAATGATTTTGTGCAATTAAAATTTACCATTTCAGATACAGGAATTGGGATTCCAACGGATAAAATAGATGCTATTTTTGAAACTTTTACCCTCATTCGAGAGCAGGGAATGGAGCAAGAAGGAAAGGGCTTAGGCTTACCGATTGCTAAAAATTTGGTAGAACAGCAAGGAGGGAAAATTGGTGTAAAAAGCGAAGTTGGAAAAGGGTCTCAATTTTATTTTGATTTGTTATTTGAAATAGGAGAAGAGGTCTTTCCTGAGCCTATTCAGGCAAAAGCAGCAGCTACACTCGACAAAGGAGCCATTCGTGTTCTATTAGTCGAAGACCATAAAATGAATCAATTAGTAGCCATCAAAACCTTAGAAAAACATTGGTCAGATATAGAAATAACGGTAGCAAATGATGGACAAGAAGGGGTGCAAATTTTAGCAGAACAAGACTTTGACATCATATTAATGGATATTCAAATGCCGAATATGAATGGCTATGAAGCAACGGCTTATATACGTCATAAAATGTCGCCGAAAAAAGCAGAAATTCCCATTTTGGCAATGACGGCGCATGCACATGTTGCGAAAAATGAAAAATTTAGAGAATATGGGATGGATGATTGTATCCTCAAACCTTTTGAACCTAAAGAACTATTTAGAAAGATAACGGAATATACTTTTAAATATAAGGTTTTAGCATAACTTTTGAGAATAGAGAATAGAGAATAGAGAATAGAGAACAGAGAATAGAGAGAAATGTTGTAAAACCTTCCTCTTAGGTCTCTACTCTCTCAATGGAATGGTCTCTACTCTCTGCTCTATTATCTAATCTCTCAAAAAAACTATTTAACAATGAGCACTTATCAGTTTTTAAATTTAGACTACCTTGATTTGATGGCGGATGGAGATGATGATATGAAGGCAACGATGGTAGAAATGTTGGTAGAAGAGATTCCAGAAGAAATGGAAAAAATGAAACAGGCCTATGATGCAGCTGATTGGAGAGAATTGAGAGAAGTTAGCCATAAAATGAAGTCCACCTTAGCTTTTGTAGGGAATGATGCTATGACGGAAGCAAATAAAGAAGTGGAAGAAATTGGTAAAGATGGAGGAGTAAATGCAGAAAAAGTGCCTGAATTACTAGGCATTTTATTTGATGTTTATCCTAAGGCATTAACAGAGTTGAGAACTGTATTAGCAGGTCTAGAGGTATAATTTGTTACTGGGTAAATAGGGGGATAAAAATAAATGGACCTCTTTTTTGCTACAAAGTGCCTAAAGTTTTTGACGAATATAGTTGATTAATAGTATTTATTTTAAAATAAATCTTATGGAAAGAGCTTCCAGAACTTCAAGTTCTGGAAGCTCTAAACATTTCAGCGTAAAGTCTAATAATCAATTAATAAAAGAATCATTTTCCCGCTTAAACCTTCGATTGAAAGTTTGGCGTAGCTTGCAGAACAAGTTTCTTTAATAAATTTAATCTCCTATAGGAAAAACTTATCAGCGGATTTGATGATTTTTATATATTAAATTTTATTATAATGTGTATTTAATATAACCTACCACCAAACCTTTCCTTTTTTTGTTATATCTTTGTTCTTGATTATAATACTATTAGCTATAACATGATTGTATGGAATAGCTAATAATCTTTGAAAACAAGAGGATAAATACAAAAACCGATTGGCTAAATTGTTGGGATTTTACTACTAGATTTCTCGCTTTGGTTAGCACAAATGTTGCCTCTTATAACTGATTCTACCTATATGACAATTCTGATTTGCGAACATGAAGAGATAATGTTAACCGCTATTGAATTTAGAATGAGAAAAGCGGGTTTTAAAGTAGTTAGAGCTAAGAATGGTAAAGAAGCGAAAGAAAGAATAGCAGAAGATAAACCAGGATTTATTGTGACCGACTTAGTTTTGCCAGAAACAGATGTATTAAGTTTAATTGACTATGTAAGAAGTGAGCAAAAGAGTGAAGTGCCGATTATTATGATTACGGATTTAGACCATGCGGATGAAGTGATTTTGGAAGGCTTTAAACTAGGCGCCAATGATTTTGTCACCAAGCCATTTAAACCTACAGAATTAATTTTACGAATTAAGCGTATTTTTCAAGATAGAGGCATTATTGTTGAAAGAGAAAAAATTTCTTAAGATATAAATAGACAAACTACTAGTTCGAAACGTACTAAGTAGACTACATTTAAAAGCCTGTTTGTTGATGAACTTATCAATAAGCAGGCTTTTTTATTATTAAAAATAAATATTCATTATTTTCAGAAAAAATTGAAAGTTTGTAAAAAAAGGTTTAACTTGCTATAAATTAAATAATTATTCACTAAAAATTATAGCCATGAAAACCTTTTTGAAAATTGATTACATTGTACAAACCCTATTATTAATAAGTATGGGAATGACGATTCCTTTCATTTTTATTCCCTTATTACTTTTAGCTGTATTGGGTGGTTGGCAGTTGTTAAGTGGTGTGATTACTACCTTTTGTTATCCCAAATTAAAGCGGAATGCCTATTTAGCAAAAGCATTAGGCTATCTAGTCTTTTTATATTTAACTAATTTAGCAGTTGAGGCTAATTTATTACCTTCTTTTTTAAATATTGGCGAGCTTGGATTTATCCTGACTTGGATAATATGCCCATTTGGGATTGGTATTTGGTATTATCGAATGCTTAGTAAAGATTATTACCGTTTTTGCAAAAAGAAAGTGACGCTTAGTAATACGATGGAGATGAATAGTCCATTGGAACAGAAGTAAAAGATTGGTTTTAATAGATGGATAAACGACTGGAAATTTGAGGAGACATTTTCATAGAGTGTAAGGCAGCGTTCAACCCAAAATGGAAGTGTTTTCTCCAATTTCATCAAAAAATTAGGAAACATTTAATCGATCATTTAAATCAAAATTTCCAATTTAAGCGGCTTAATAATACTTTCCTTACTTTTGCATTTTTTAAAAATAAACTAACATCAATCATTTCGTGAGCAATAATCTAGTTTTTGGACGACACCCAGTTATAGAAGCCATTAATTCTGGTAAAACCATTGATAAAGTACTGTTACAGCAAGATGCAGCAGGAGAAATGGCAAGAGAAATTCGCAAACTTTGCAAGAGCAAATTTATCCCCTTGCAAATGGTGCCAAAAGAACGATTAAATCGTTTTGTTCGAGGGAATCACCAAGGGGTGATGTGTTGGTTGTCCTTGATTGAATACCAAAAATTAGCAGACATCCTACCTACTATTTATGAAAAATCAGAAACACCTTTAATCCTATTATTAGATGGGATTACCGATGTCCGCAACTTCGGTGCCATTGCTCGTTCAGCGGAGGTATTAGGCGCACATGCCATCGTGATTCCCCGCAAAAAATCTGCACAAATTACGCCTGATGCCATTAAGACTTCTGCTGGTGCTTTATTGGAAATTCCCGTTTGTCGAGAACCTAGTATTATTTCGGCTATAGAATATTTACAACAATCTGGTGTTCAGGTATTTGCAAGTGATTTAAAAAGTCGCAGAGACATGCATGAAGTTGACTTTTCTGTTCCTTGTGGATTGGTTATCGGTGCAGAAGATAGGGGGGTTAGTCGATCTTTATTGCAAGTAGTGGATAAAACCTTTCTTATTCCACAAGTTGGTAAGACCGATTCTTTGAATGTGTCGGTGGCTACAGGGGTTATGTTGTATGAGGTGATGCGGCAGCGGGGGTAGCGCTAGAGCTTCCAAAACTTAGAGTTCTATCCATTAACAGAATAGATATCCCGCTGCTCGGGATCGGTAACTAAAACTGCTTAAGTTTCCTTTTTTTCAATTTGAGTCCCATAGGGACGGCATTTAAACTCACTATTTATTCTGTGGGTAATCAATAGAACTTAAAGTTCTGAAAGCTCTTTCTATGTGACTTATGTGTAAATTAAGTTTATTGATAAAAGTGTATTTCTATTAAAAATTAATTCCTGAAATGATGAAAATAGAATACAAAAAGGAACGACAATTATCGAAAGAAAATATACCCACCTATCTTATTCGAGATAAGGTTGATGGGAAATCCTTTTATTATAAAGGATATAAAGACGTACTAAATAAAACAAAAACTATACACGATATTATGCCTTGTAGCACGCTTCAAGCTACAATTATTATGTATTTAAATTGCTTATTAATTCGAACTTTAGGAATAAAAAAGTATAGGGTATTTTCGTCAAATTCTGGTAATCGCCCAGCTAAAAATGAGCAATATGTATTAGATTTGGCTGTTTATGATAAAAAAATATTGACTTCAAAAAAAATAAATAAACACTACGCCAATGTCCCACCAGAATTGGTGGTCGAAGTCGATATAAAAGTAGAATTAGAAGACTTAAACGAAATTGACTTTATCAATAAAAAGACACAAAGTCTATTAGATTATGGTACTAAAAAGGTAATCTGGGTAATTTCCGAATCTAAAAAAGTATTAATCGCAGAAAGTGGGGATGAAAAAGATTGGTTGCTCAGAGATTGGCATAAAGATTTTGATTTATTTAATGGTATTATTGCCAATATTGGGAAATACTTGAAAGAAAACGGCATTGAAGTTTAGTTTAATTCTTATTAACCACTATATTCAAATCACTCACCATTTCTTCTGGTGCTTTTAATTTTTTGTTATGCCTCCCTTTTAAGCCCATTCTAGCATTATGGAAAATGACCTCTACTCGAATAGCTTTTAAACCAGAGATACCTTGCAAATCCTCTAATTCCAACATTTCTACTTTGCCCAATTTATTTTCGGACTGTAAAAACTCTATATAATTCATATATTCAGGGACATCCGTATCTTGCGAATAAACAATGGCAATTTTTCCAGCTTGTGTCAACCGTTCTTCAGTTCCTTTAATATAAGATTTATCGATTCGCTTTTTGACAATCTCATAACGGGCATTATAAGCACCATCTACATCGAACTGCTTTTGGTCCATGTGGAATTTGATAGATAAAGGACTACTATAAACCAATATTAAAGAAGCTACCCTGAGTGGGTAAGGCATTTCATTGACCAAATCATAAGCCACATTTTCGATTTTGCACATCGTTTCTAATTGCCAAAGTCGAAGGTTTTGTAAGTAGACTTGGTCGAATACTCGATTATTGACCAATGAAGCACCGATATACATATTATATTCTACCCCGTCCGTTTTATAACGCTCAAAATAGTGCGGGAACATCTCTTGCGCTTCTGCTTGTCTTCTATCTAAATAACCAGCGAGTTTATCGTTTAATAAGTTAACGGACTTTTCGTAGGCTTTCCTTTGTCTATAAATCACCTTCAATTCAGGGTCTATCTGTGCGACATACTCCTCTACTATTTCTTTAATTTCTGGACTCAAGGTCATCACATGATTAAAAACAGGATAAATTTCCATTTTTAGAAGATCTAAAATACCTGCCTCATCTCCTGCATTTAAGCCTTTTTTGACACTTTCTAAGCAAGTTTGTACCCGATAAATCAATTTTCGATATATGGGCAAATGTTGCAATTCCATCACCTTTTTAAAAGTATCAACCACCAACGATAATTGTAATTCTAAATCCGCTTGAATCGCAATATTTCGAGCCGAAGAAGAGCCAACGATATCACTTTGTCCATATAGTGGATAAATATTCTCAAAAACGATGTCTTCTAAAACTGGATTTTCTACTCCTGTTGTTTTTTGGGTGTTGAAATTAGTAGCTGCTTCTATAAACCGCCATTTTACGGTTGGATGAATCGAGGTGTAATTTTCTTGAATGGTACTTTCGATTACATTTTCGCTTTCTTCAAAATAGCGTTCGGCAGCTATTTTTATAAAAGGGATAATATCATCTAGTTTAGCACTCACTATAATATTTAGTTCATTTCTTTGAGTAGATGCGATTTCAATTAATTGAATATGATGCCCTTTGATTTCAATTGGAATCAATATGATACTCTGAATCCCTTTCTTTTTTAATCTTTTTGAAAAAGTATTATGCTTTATTTTTTGTGCATAAGTATTTACATCTGAAATGGCTAAAATTTTAGAGTTATCAAGCACACAAGCATTTATTCCTTCACAGAAAAAAGTTCGATAATCCATTTCTTCTCCTTCCTTCATAAACAAGCTTTCAGAGGCTTTATTTAAAAAAGAACTAACCGATTTTTTCTGGCAAGTATCATAATTAGAAACCCCCACCAATAAATCTTGATTGCTAAAAAGTTCTCTGATATTTTGTTTGAATTCGGAAAAAACTTGGTCATCTTTTCTCAAAAACAAAGCTCTAGTTTTAGAGATTAAAACATCAGGTGTAGTGTCAAATAGATTCATGATGCCAAAGCCTTTCAAAATATAACTACCTGGTGGAAATTTTTTCTTCCACAAGGATAGGTCGTCTCCATTTGCCAATAATGTATCAATATCCGATTGAGTCAAATCTGGGGCTTTATCCGTTTTAATGATTTTAATATTATCGGCATTAAACATCAACCGATAGTGGTGTAGTTGCCCTGTTTTTTGGTTCGGAATATCTAAAAAAATCGGTCGATTTAATTTTAAAATGGGCTGTCCATAATACTTAGCTAAAATATAAGAACTAGCATATAAATAGGCTTTGTCTATACTATTTCCCGTCATTTCAAAATTATAATCCTCGCCTGCATTTTTAATAATTTGAGAAAAACGTCTAGTCGGATGAAACGCTTTATAAACAAAAGGGATGGCTATTGCCTTAATCTCATTCGATTGTAAAAGATCAGGAAATAGCGGTTTAAGCATTAAATTTAAGGCTTCCTCATATTTTTCTATTTGACTAAAATCGGCAATGCCTGTTCTCAATTCTGGAAATTGATTGACATATTCCAGAATCATCTTACTAGATTTATAAAAAAAATGATTTTTATCCTTAGCATATAATTCTATTTCCTTAAATAAAGGCTCCATACTCAGTAATACTTTTACTGGTAATTCTTTTACGCTCGTACTAAAATTCAACATTTCCATAAACATCTTTTTTAAAGTAACTTAAAAGCTATTTAAATATAAGGCGTTTTTAATTAAAAAGTTCTATATCAGGTAATTCTAACATTTTATTTAGCGTAGGTTTTAAATGAAAAAAATAAGCCTATTCCTATTTTTTAAAGTAATTAACGCTACTAAAACGAACCATCACAAAAGGTCTATGATAATAGGAAGAAGTAAAATTCAAAAACAAAAATAAAAAAGTATCTTTGTTAAAAAACGAGATAGATGCAAGTATTACCACTAGGGATACAAACCTTTAGCGAAATTATAGAAAGAGATAACTTATATGTGGATAAAACGCAACATATACATGCGCTGCTTGGTGCAGGTAAATATTTCTTTTTATCTCGTCCTCGGCGTTTTGGTAAATCTTTATTATTGTCTACGATTAAGTCCATTTACCTAGGGCGCAAAGATTTATTTAAAGGACTTTGGATAGAAAATAAATGGGATTGGGAGCAGGTGCATCCCGTGATACATCTTGGGTTTAGCAGCATGGGATACCGAGAGATAGGTTTAGAGGCAGCGATTAGTCGTAGAATACAAGAACAAGCCAGAGATTTAAATATTCGGTTAACAGTAGAAGGGGCAAGTGGTTTATTTTATGAATTAATCCAAAAAACAGCTAAACAATATGGTAATAAAGTAGTCCTTTTAATAGATGAATACGACAAGCCATTAATAGATTATCTAGCACCTGAAGAAATCGAACAAGCCAAAACCAACCAGCAAATTCTCAAGGCTTTCTATTCAGTCATTAAAGATAGCGATGTTTATTTGGAATTTTTATTGATAACGGGCGTATCGAAGTTTAGTAAAGTGAGTATTTTTTCGGAGTTAAATAATTTAAGAGACATCAGCCTTAAACCTGCCTATGCAGATTTGGTTGGCATTACTCAACAAGAAATGGAACAAAATTTTGAGCCATTTTTAAGGGAAGCGGAGTTGGCGTTTCAAATTAATAGGCCTGAATTATTGGCAAAAATAAAAGAATGGTATAATGGCTATTCCTGGAATGGCGAAACTAGCCTTTATAACCCTTGGTCTTTAATGAGTTTTATGGAGACACGAATTTTTGCCAATTATTGGTTTGAAACAGGAACACCGACTTTTTTAATCAAACAAATTCGCAAGCATAGATTGATTGATTTTGAAAATAGTACGGTAGATGAGAGTGCTTTTTTGAGTTATGATATAGAAGATTTGCAATTATTGCCATTGATGTTTCAAACAGGTTATATTACTATTCTAGGTCGAGACGAATTTGGCTTATATCAAATAGGCTATCCAAACAAAGAGGTTAAAGAATCACTTTTGCGTTTTATGATTGGCTCTTTCCGACAGCATGAGACTTCATTGAGTACGCCAATTGCGATTGATTTATACAAAGCTTTTGCTGCTAATGATATGGAGAAGGTGGTGCGAATAGTCAAATCCATTTTTAAAAATATTCCCAATCACATTTTTATAGCCGATAAGGAATATTATTACCATAGCATTATTTATCTAATTTTCTTATTATTAGGACAATACGTAGAATGTGAAATTAATACGAATGATGGTCGATTAGATGCAGTATTGAAAACGAAAGAACGCATTTATATTATAGAATTTAAATTAGACCAAGATGCCGCAACTGCTTTGCAGCAAATCAAAGACAAAAAATATTATGAAAAATATACCATCGATAAACGACCTATTTATTTAGTCGGGATTAATTTTAGTAGTACTACTAAGTCGGTAGATGATTGGTTGATGGAGATAATTACTCTATTCTGACCTAAAGCCCCTCCAAAGTCGTAATAACCGCCTGTTCCGCTGCCCGTTGCTCAATAATCAAAGGCGAAGCTACCCTTGCTTCACAATCACTTATGCCACAACGTTCGCATGTAGTATGCACTTCTCGATACTTTAATTTAGAGTCTTTCAGAAAATGAAAAATACCTTTTAATTGAGGATTTACTAATAGACCAATCGTTACACTCACGCCTTTTTCTGGATTGGAAAAAGCAGGTTTGGCGATAGAAAAACAAAGGTATTCTTTATCTGTTCCCCAATATTTTGAAATTTGTGCATCTGCTAGAATAGATTGCCCTTTATCCTTTTTGGCAAAGCGCAATTCTTTGATACTGGTAATGGACACCCAACGATTGCAATAATGTTCGTCTAATTCATTATTATAAGGATTGTGTAGTTGAGAAAGGTGCAAATCTTTGGTCATACTAAAAGACTGCAAGTTTTTATCCCCTGTCAATCGGATGAAAAATAAATCTTCGAGGCCAAAATGATGTGGTAAAATATTGGTCAATCTTTGGAAAAACATTTCTCCCGTCACATTATACTTCGTTAACAGGTTTAAAAATAAATCAGGTTTCCAAGTATTTTCTTTCGCCAATTTTTTAATGTCTTTGGCTAAAGTATTTTCATCCATTAATAAAGCCGCCGCAAAATGAGAGGCTTTATAATTATTCAGTAATTTTTCAAAAGAATCTATATTGATAATGGTTGTTTCATAAGGTCTTTCTTTAATTTCAAGGTATTGAAAACCTAATTCTCTAGCTAAGAGAAAATTCTCTTGTGCTTCGCTTAATTGTTTTCTTAAATAAAGGGTTTTATTTTGTTGACTGAAATAAGAGCGAATATGCCAAAGGTTCCTATGATTGGCTAATTTCTCACGGTTTACTGAAATATCATATAATTCTAATAACTGGTCTTCCAAAAATCGAGCAGTAAAAGGTAAAGTGCCTTTAATAGAGAATTCTTTTTTAAAAGCTTTGGATGCGGCTTCCAATTCTGGAAAATAATTATTGTGCATGTCTTGGTAAGACCGTAGCGCTTCTTTATAAAATTGCTGCTCTCCTACCTGATAATTCCGAGCAATTTTTACCATCGTCGAAATAAAGGCATTGACTTTATCGGGCGTTTGGGTAAATAGCTCTAACACTTTCTCCAAGCTAATACCAAATTCCTGCAAAGGAAATAGCCGAAATAGCTTAGAATTTAATAAATCTATAATCGGCTGCAATTTTTTGGACGCATTGGTTGCGACCATATAATTATAGTCTACTTCTAAAGCTGTTGCCAATGCCGTGATTTTATCAGGCTTAGGGTAGCGTTTTCCTTTTTCTATATCATTTAGATAAGAAGTGGATAGCCCTGTCAATTTATTTAATTCTTGATAGGATAAGTTTTTTTGTTGCCGTAAATAACGGACTTTAAAACCAAAAATTAGACGGATGATTTGATTGTCGTTTAGCATTTTTTACACTTTGTCAACGATATTTGATGGGAATTTTCCATAGGCTATGCCCTATGCTATGATATGTCGTTCCGTTGGAACTAAAAATATTATCACTCAAATAATTTTTTTTAATTTTCTTAGAAAAAATAGCTTTTTTTTAAATACTTTAAAAATCAATTAATACAGAATTATATTTCTTTTATTTTTAAATATTCAATTTTTTATTTTATGTATTTGATTAGGCATCAAATCTGTTGCTCAAAAATAAGAAACTTTTCCATTTTCAGCAAAAAAATAATTATTAGCGGAATTTCCGCTAATTGAATATTTTACATATATTGCGGACATATTTATT
>CAZXYA010000163.1:0-16109 GCA_964644655.1 uncultured Saprospiraceae bacterium
AGTTACACGTTGTAAGGAGTTTATATATTGTAAAAAATCATTGTTCAGTAGAATATGAATATCAATAAAACAAAGGAGGAGATATTTATTAAATACCTCCTGCCTAGTCATTTATGATGTATCTGATAACATTACATGATTGGCATAAAGTAAGAAGGGAAATTTAACGAATCATTAATCACTAATTACCAATCACCAATTATTTTTTAAGCAAAATAATCCTTCATTCTATCAAAAAAGCTTTTTTCTCCTTTACTCGGTTGCGGCATAAAATTAGACATGCCTCGCATTTTTTCCAATAAACTTTTTTCCTCGTCTGTTAATTTCTTAGGCGTCCAAATATTCACATGGATTAATTGATCCCCGGTGCCATAACTTTGTACAGAAGGTAATCCTTTTCCTTTTAATCGGAACATTTTTCCTGCTTGTGTACCCGGTGGAATTTTGATTTTTACCTTACCAGTAAGGGTAGGGACTTCTACCGACATTCCAAGAGCAGCATCTGCAAAATTGAGGTATAATTCATAAATCACATTCATGCCTTCTCTTGCGAGATACTCGTGATTTTTTTCTTCTATATTGATTAATAAATCTCCTGGAGGACCACCTTTTAATCCTTTATTTCCCTTTCCTCGCATAGACAATTGCATGCCTTCTTCTACCCCTGCTGGGATTTCTATCTCAATCATCTCTTCTCCATAAACCCGTCCATCTCCTTGACATTTTGCACATTTTGCGGTGACCTCTTGTCCAGAACCATTACAAGTTGGGCAAGTGGTAGTTGTTTGCATTTGCCCTAAGAAAGTACTTCTCACTTGACGGACATATCCTGAACCTTTACAAGTACCACAAGTACGAACCGAACTGCTATCTTTGGCACCACTACCACTACAGGTCGTACAATTCGTTTGCTTCTTTACTTTAATTTTCTTGGTAACGCCATTCGCAACTTCTTCTAAAGTGAGTGCCACTTTGATTCGCAAATTCGTCCCTTTTTGCCCTCTAGGACGACCACCACCGCCACCTCTGCCACCACGTCCGCCAAAGAATGATTCAAAAGGACTGTCGTTAAATATATCTCCAAATTGAGAGAAGATGTCATCCATAGACATGCCACCACGTCCACCACCGCCAAAACCACCTTGCTCCATTCCGGCATGACCAAAACGATCATAGCGTGCCTTCTTATTTGGGTCACTTAAGACCTCATAAGCTTCTGCTGCTTCTTTAAATTTTTCTTCCGCAGCCTTGTCATCTGGATTTTTATCTGGATGATATTTTACTGCTAATTTGCGATACGCCTTTTTTACTTCTTTAGCCTCTGCACTTTTTCCAACGCCTAATACTTCGTAATAATCTCTTTTTGCCATTTTTTATTGTTTGGTTGAAAGGTGCAAAGGTATAGAGGTACAAAGGTACATAGGCAGTAAATTACCCACCTTTGTACCTCTATACCTTTATACCTCTATAACCCTTTCTTATTTCCCTACCACGACTTTTGCGTGACGAATGATTTTATCTTTTAATTTATAACCCTTTTCTACGGTGTCTATGACTTTGCCTTTCATTTCTTCCGTTGGTGCTGGAATTTCTGTAATTGCTTCATGTAATTCTGCATCAAAGGTTTCCCCATTGGATTCCATCGGCGCTAAGCCTTTATTTTTTAAGACATTATACATTTTATCGTATAGTAATTCTATCCCTTCTGGTAATTTTTCTTCTGAATCAGGAGAATCAGAAGCTTTTTTTGCCCTGTCAAAATCGTCCAAAACTGGCAATAAAACTGACATAGTGTCTTGTGCTGCCGTTTTCATCATATCTAGTTTTTCCCGAACACTTCGCTTTCTAAAGTTTTCAAACTCTGCATACACCCTCAGATATTTATCTTTTAGTTCTCCAACCTGTTGTTTTAACTCGACAATCTCCTCTTCTGGCGTTAATTCCGCTTTTTCTTCCTTTTCTGCTTCGTTTGGAGTCGTTTGTTCTTCCTGCTGTGGCTCAGCAGTTTCGGTATTGATACCATTTTCTTCCAAAATTTCTTCTACTTGCTTCTTTTTCTTAGCCATTATGTCTTTTATTTTTTTTAGCACTTGTGGTGGTTATATAAAATGAGCCGCAAAAATACGTTTCTTTTGGTAATTCTTGTTCAATTACTTTGCCATTGAGAAAATTAGGACATTTTGGCAGAGAATGTATATGGATACTCAAAATTCATCATGCCTAATAATTATTCGAAAAATAATATTTTTAAAAAATATATTAGAAATAGTGTGATTTTTTTAACTTTACGCATCTATACTACTATAACCCCAAATAATCTTTTAAATTTTAAAACCAGATTGAACGAACCCTACCATTAGATTGCAATATTGGTAAGGCTCATTAATCCAAAACCAAAACAATAGTGAATACCCAAATCTCTACGTTTCTGAAAGGACAGGTTTGCCTATTGATGACTGTTTGTCTATTCTCTCTTTCTCTTTCCGCACAATCCAAACGCTACATTAAGAGCCATGAATATATGACATGGCTAGAAAATCAAGATGCTACATTAGCCACAAGTAGAGTTGCATTAGAAGCTACTGTCCAAAGTACTTACACAACTGTACAAGTTCCATTAAACCCCGTCATTCCTGTTATTTTCCATGTCTTATATAGTGATGAATCCGAGCGAGTCAGAGAGGCACAGCTATACGATCAAATTGAAGCTTTAAATCGAGATTATGGTTTTAGCACCAGTAATTTCACCCATGAAGCCTTAGATCAAGAGGGCTTTAATGCGGTGAGCAATCATATTGGCATTCAGTTTTGCTTGCCGCAATTTGGTAATGATTCTTCTGCCATTAATTATTATCCCGTTTCAAAAGCAGATTGGCAATTTGATAATGCCATGAAAGTGCCTAGAAGCGAAGGCGTAACGCCTTGGAATCCAGACCAGTTCCTAAATGTCTATGTCGTTGATATACACGATACCTTAGCCGTTGCAGGTTTTGCGCAAATGCCAGGCGGTGCAGCTGCTACCGATGCGATTGTCATCGATTATCGTTTTGTAGGGAATGCCGAAGCGCCTTACGATATGGGGCGTACCTTGGTACATTTAGTAGGTAATTGGATGGGATTATATAGTATTTGGGGAGTCGGTGATTGTGACAATAATGGAGATTTTGTTTATGATACCCCACCGCATAATGCCCCTAATTTTGGTTGCCCCGATTATCAACATTTAAGTACCTGTCAGCATGATAAGCTAGTGGTCGAACAAAGTATGAACTTCATGGATAGTTCAGATGATGCCTGTCTATCTATGTGGACAACAGCCCAAAAATACCGCTTTTTTGCTTTTCTACAAGCAGCCAGAGGAAAGCTAATCAAACATAATTTTAGCTGTAGTAGCCGAGAACTTGTCCAAAATGAAATCATTCCGAGGGTTAAATTACAAACCAAATCAACCCAATTATTGGGAGAAGGGGTAAAGGTTTATCCAAATCCAAGCCGAGATTATTTTCAAATTGAGCTTTCTTTGAAACAAGCCAAGCAAGTGGATGTCCGATTGACCGACTTAAACGGACGGACGCTTTATGAACAGCAAGCAGCGGCTAGTACTGGCATGATTCGATTAGCTACTTCTGAATGGGGTACAGGTATTTATTTGCTAAGTATTCATCAGAATGGGCAATTAATCCATTCAGAAAAAGTAGCGATTCAGCATTGAACAAAGTACTTCCAGTACTCCAAGTTCTGGAAGCACTCCTAATTTGTAAAATCTACTAACAATTTTTAACAGCTATTAAACTTAACCAATGAAAAAACAGCTCTACTCCTTAGTTGGTCTTTTTCTTTTCACCGCAATAACTCTTTTCGCACAACCAGATAACACCGCCCTCGGAGACATCCAAGTCGCTTCACCACAAGTTGCCAGTCTCGCTAAATTTTCCGAGGCTAGTAACCACCATTTTACTGGCGCAGCGGGCGTTAGTGTCCCTATAGAAGTATTGGAAGAAGGTAATTTACGATTACCTATTTCCGTCAATTACCATGCGTCTGGCATTCGTTCTGGGGAAGCGGCTAGTAGATGCGGCATGGGTTGGGCTTTAAGCGCTACAGGTATTTTATCTAGAACCATTCTTGGTATAGAAGATGAAGCTACTAATGGATACTTAAATACCAATTATGATTATAGCCTCAATTCGGTATTGAATAATGTGAGTAGTGGTCTTGCAGATGGAGAACCTGATCTCTGGTCGTATAGCCTTCCTGGGGGAATCTCTGGAAAATTTATCCTCAATAAATCCATTAATGAAGTGGTTCAATATCCAAGAACGGATGTAAAAATTGAAGTATCAGGGGATGATTTAGAAGAATTTACCATCATTACTCCCGATGGCACCCGTTATATTTTAGGACAGGCAGGCAATGAAAATTATGATGGGTTTATTCAAGTAGGCGATTTACCTCTAGCTTTTGCAGGTTCAAAACGACAGCATACAGAATGGTATTTGCGAAAAATAGAGAGCTATGACCAAAATTATGAGCTAAACTTTAGCTATAAAGCCAAAGAGTATATCCTGCTTTCTCCTGCAAGTGAGCAATATTCTAAGATTTTTTCTAACCGTTCTACCAATGATGGGTCTTTTTTACAAGCCGATGCAGGTTTTGGGATGGGAGGGGAAAGCGTCGGTGCTTTTCAAGTATTGGCACAAAATAATGGTCGAACGACCTTACCCCTCTTTGCTAGTATCCAACAATTTGAAACAAAAGAATTAGCGTCCATTACTACCTCTACTACCAGAGTAGACTTCATTGAAGGCAACAATAAACGCCAAGACTTAGATGCTTCGCCCTATAGCGAAAGTACCATTACCGATAATTTAGCTCGTTCTGCTTATCAAATGTATCCGCTTGCTCAGATTAGGGTCAGCGGTATTGGGGGCAGTCCTTATTGTAAGACATTTAACTTCAATTACGATTATTTCAAAGCCTTTGCCAGTCCACTTTATTCTTTTGATGTACGGCTTAAACTCAACTCCATCCAAGAAATCTCTTGTAGTACAAGTGACCGAGTCAACCCCTACAGCTTTGCTTATTATACAGATGCGGGAGCAGGCTTTGATTTTTTACCCTGGAGGCTAACAAAAGCAAGGGACGCCTATGGGTACTATAACGCCGAAGCAGCCAATGATAATCAAAAATTCAGTATTCCTGCCACTACCTTATCTGCTGCTAATGGCGGTAATGAGATTACTTTAACACATGGTTCTGCCAAACGCCAAACCGAATTTTCGCCCATGCTATATGGTACGCTTAAGTCGGTGACCTATCCCGAAAGAGGTAAAAACGAATTTATTTACGAAGCCAATAGTATCAAAAGGGTGACTAAAGATACCACAGAAGTCAATTTGTCGATTCCCGTTGCGACCTTGCAAAATTGTCCAATAGCACCCAATGTTTGCTGTGGTACGCAAACCCATAACCGTACTTATAATTTCACGAGAGAATTTATAGATTCGGCAATCATTAAAATCTATTTGCAAAATCTTGGTTGCATGAGTGAGCCAGGGATTCCTTATGAAGGCTTCATCCGCTTATCAATAACAGATTTAGTGACCAATAATCAAATAGGCACCCTTAAGACCTTAAATAGCACTCGGCTTTTTGATTCGCTGACCTTGGATATGAAAGCCAATTATCCCAGCATGGTCGCAGGACGAGATTATCAATTTAGTATAGAAGTGACCGAAGCGAGAGGGGTCGTATTTTTCAAGAAAAAACAGATTAATGAAACGGTCGATAATGAATTGGTTGGTGGGCTGAGATTAAAAGAGCAGCATAGCTTCGACCGTAGTAATAACCTACTCACGTCTCGTTTTTATGATTATTCCCTACCAAATGAGCGAGGTGTTTCTTCGGGAGTGGTATATAAAAAGCCTTATTTTGGACAGGTGATAGCAGGGGATGATATAACACTAGAAAATAGTGGGTCGAGCATTAATACTTTTTTTGTAAAATTCACTTGGAACTCTACGCCAATTTTGCCACTTACAGATATACAAGGGTATCATATAGGCTATCAGTTTGTTAGGGAGTATCAAAGCAATGGCGCATTCACGGATTTTGTATTTCAAACCCGCAGTTTAGATGCTGCTTTAGGCAATTCTCTTTTACCCTATCCAATCGCACCGCTGCAATATTTTTATGATAATGGGCGCATGAAACGCCAAACCCAAGGTGGTAATGATGGAACGAATGATTTTGTCGTCGCCCAACAAGGCTTTCAAATTGGGCTACTATCTGAAACTATCAATCAAAATCAGTCAGTCAGAGTAGAAGCCCAATCAGGAGATGCAGGAACGCTGTTTCTCACCAATCGTTTTCAATGGCAACACTCAGGCTTTTATCAAGCTGCTAGAGATACCTCGATTATAGATGGAGTACGTACCATTACCACTTATGACTATAGCAGTTTCCCAAGAAAGCATCTACAACCGAATCAAACCAGCATGACCAATTCGGATGGAGAAGTGACGGTCAATAAAATCCGTTATCCGCATGAAATTGTGGAAGATGGAGATTTACCCAATCAAGCCGTTTATCAGGAAATGATTGATAGAAATATGATAGGGATTCCAATTGAACAGACCAGAGAAGTAGACGGAACGCTAGTAAGTGGCTCTCGTAATCAATTTAACTTGTTTTTTGACGACCCTTATTTAGAGGAGGTACACCAATATGAAACGACTTGGGATACTTTGGGGAATGAAGTTATTACGGGGTGGGAGTTAATAGGAACGATAAATGAGTATTATAGTTTTGGTAGGAAAAAAAAGGAAACAATCAACCATTGGCCTTCGATGGAATATGAGTATCATCCCGTGCATCGACTGCCAACTAAAAAAAGTTATTTGGATTTTGAATGGAATTATACCTACCATCCTGGGAGTCGTTTAATTTCCAGAATTACCCAAATTGATGGGCAATATATAGATCATAAATGGGACGGGCTTGCCAGAATAGATTCGATTATTTCCAGACTCGGTGCGATAAAAGTTGATTTTGATTATAAATATGCAGGACAAGATCCAAATCGTCCACAGACCTATGTCAAACAACAAACGACTTACATGCCATCGACTAGAAGTGAACTACAAACACAAACCTTTTTTCAGTATTTTGATGATATTGCTCGTCCTTTTCAGACGGTTAGACAAGCTTATTCGAATGAAAATGGTTTTGATGTGATAAGTGCAACCGAGTTTGATGCGTATAATCGACCATTTAAAGCATATGAAGATTTTGAAATAGCGAGTACGGGTGGTTTTTCGGTAGCTGTTCCTAATGGCACCCCTTTTACACTCAATACTTATGAAAATACCCCACTCAATCGACTACAAAGCAGCACGCCTCCAAATTGGCATAACACCACCATGAATTATGGGCAGAATACAGTAGCGGATGGGGTGATGAACTGGCAGACAGGTATGACTTATGCCGCAGGATTACTAACAAAAGAAATAATAATTGATCCGAATAATCATAAAACAATCCTTTTTAAAGATAAAAGAAATCGACCTGTTTTGACTAGAAAAGAGGGAGATAATGTGGCTGAAAAAACAGATACTTATAGTTTATATGATGCCAAAGAACGCCCTACTATTGTCATTCCACCAGCAGCTACTTTGACGACTACGCCCAATCTAATTTTCAAAACTTTTTATGATGGTGCGAATAACCCTATTTTCAAAAAGATTCCAGACATGGACCTTCTAGAAATGCGGTATAACAATCGAGATTTACCCATAGCGCAGCAAGAAGGGAATCTGAGAATGGACGGCAAATGGATGATTACCCAATATGATGATTATGGGAGAAATATCAAAACGGGCTTAAACACAACACCAACAACGGTCAATGAAGTGTGGACTACAACTTTTTGGGATGGGCAAATAGACTTAGGTAGTTTTACAGGTTTTAGCCCTTTGCAAGCCCCCAAAGATTTACCTAGAGATTTAAAAGAGCTACTCAATGCTGAAAATGCGAATGTAAGCCCTACGGATAATAGCAACACCCCCATTTACAAAGGAAAAATCCATTATACAGAGACGGCTATCTTGGACGGCAATACGGCTGGTACTCGACTGTTTTCGATTAATAGATATGATAGCTATGGTAGAGTAGACCGACAGCAAACAGACAATCACTTGGGTGGATTTGATAATATGCTTTTATCCTATGACTTTTTGGATAATCAAACTAGAGTGATTCGGTTTCATGCCTTAAAAGATGCAGCGACTGATTTTGTAACAGATGATAAAATAAACATTGACCACCAAGGGCGGAAAATAAAACATAACCATTTAATCACAGGTATTGGCGTGTTTTCCAATGATATTTGTGAACTCATTTATGATGCTAAAGACCTCTTAAAAACCAAAAAATTAGGCGGCAATGGGAGCGGAGGTTTTTTGCAAGAAATCAATTATACTTATTTACCAAATCAGTTTTTGTCTGGAATAAATACGACAATGGCTACGGATGATTTATTCCAACTCAATATCAATTATGACCAAGAAATAGCAGCATTAAGTGGTGTTGGACAAAAGAATGGAAATATTACAAGTTTGCAATGGCAAGTGAAGGGTGGACAGCAGCAGACTTACGGTTTTCATTATGATTATTTGGATAGATTAACCGCAGCGAACTATAATACGCCTAATAACGACTACGGAACAACTTACGGATATGACAAACGAGGAAATTTTACGCATATCACCAGAAGAGGTATGTATAATGATGGCAACGACTTCGAGCCACAACAGATAGATAATATGATTTTTATGCCAATTGTTGGCACGAATAAGATTAAAACCATTGCAGATACTGCTCCATGTCCAGATAATAAAGTAGTGACAAACACCTTAGATAATACTGAGATTCATGCAGTAGCAGCAGTCTTGCAAGCCAATAATACGGTTAATGAAAATGCGACGATTACGTATCAAGCAGGAGAAGAAGTGATTTTACAACCTGGTTTTCATGCCAAGGCAGGAACAGATTTTGTGGCAAAGATTGCCGATTGTCCAACAAGCGGATTTGAAACAGCAGGATTTGTACAACGCTCAACAAATGAGTATCTTTACGATAATAATGGGAATCAAACGAGTGACCCCAACAAAGGAATTACTACAGAATATAACTATTTAAACTTACCCTATAAAGTTAACTTTAATAATGGCAATGTTATTGAGTGGTTGTATTTAGCGAATGGTACAAAAGTACAAAAAGCAGTCAAAAGAGATGGCTTAACTATTTTGAAACAGGATTATATTAGCAGCATTGAATATCAAAATGATACTTTGGAAGCCATTTATGTAGAAGATGGGCGTTTGTTTTTTGAAGATGAGGTGCCTCGATATGAGTTTCAAATCGCTGACCATCTCGGAAATGCTAGAGTACTCTTCTCTGACAAGAATGGAAATGGCGCTATTGAGGACGCTGAAATATCGGAAATTTCTTCGTTCTATCCCTTTGGCTTGAGGCACAAAGGAGCAGGGTTGAGAGTGAATGAATCTTGTGATTATTTGTTTAATGGCAAGGAATTAGATACAGATTTTGGGTTGAATTGGTATCATTATGGGGCTAGGATGTATGATCCTGCTATTGGGAGATTCTCTTCAATAGACCCTAAGTCTGAAATTTTTGCTTTTCAGTCTCCTTATGTTTATGCGGCAAATGATCCAATAAAAAATATTGATAAGAATGGAGAGAATCCAATAGTTGGAGCAATCATAGGAGGGATTACAGAAATAGGTGTTCAAATGTTATCAAATGCTGCAACTGGTCAGGATTTAACAAAAATAGATTGGGCAGATGTAGGAGTTTCAACTATAGCGGGTGCAGCCACAGGTGGTTTTGCCACAGTAGCAAAGGTTCGGAAAGGTGTTAAATTAGCATCTGCATTAGCTGGTGGAACGGCTGGACAAGCATTTGAGGCGGGAGTTGATATTGAAGGAATGGATGGAGGCGTTAAAATTTCTATTACTGGTGCACAGTTAATTTATCCAGATGACGGTGGAAAAATATTTGATGTTAATGGTACAAATATAACTGTTGAAGGTAAGAATTTTGTAGACGCAGCTTTAGATTTAGGTTTTGATAAAGTAGGGGATGCTGTAAAAGCTGTTGGCATTGGTATTACTGAAGTTGAGTCAGGTAAAGAGGCTGTTAAAAAAGCAACTAGGGAACTGGGTAGAGCAATGGAGGGAAGCGTTGGACAGACAGCGAGAAGAACAGAATTACAAAATGCCCTTAGAAATAGTAATAATATTAACACCAATAATAGAATTAGAAGTACTATTATTGATGGGGCTGTAGATAATGGCGCTGATGTCCTTAAGAATGAAATTAAAAATGATTTACAAAATTAATTAACATATCTATCTAACATGAGTGAATGGAAAGAAACTTTAATTTGGGGTTTAATTTTTTTTGGCTTAGTATTTTTTATTTTAAAAAGCCAGAAGGAAAATTATCAATCTCTAAGCAAAGATGGGAAATCAACAATAGCAACAGTAACAGGTTTTGGGAGAAAAAACTCAGTTATTTGGGAATATGCGGTCAATGGTAGTGTAGTAGAAATCAACGATAGAAAAAAGAATTTTAAAGGATTACAAAGAGGGGAACAGTTTGAAGCTGTTTATGATCCAAATAACTTCAAAAACACTAAAATATTCTTAGATAAACCAGTATTAAATAAGGTGATTATAGATACTATTAAGGAGGTGAAATTTCCTTATGGAATTAGAAGCGATGCAGTTTACACTTCTTTTCGATATGAAATTGATGGGAAAGAATATGTACGTCAACGACTTCTTCCCTCAGATAAAAAATGGTCTGCACTTGATTCTTTTATTGTTTTGGTTAATATAAATAATCCAAAAATAGCTTATTTAAAACGAATTGAGTAGCTGTAATATTTAACGTAAAAAAGCAGTAAGGAAAGCAATGTTCTTTCCTTATCGCTTTTCTATTTTAGGTCTTGAAAGAACAAAAGGGGAAATGTCTCACATAACAATGGTCGCTAAAAATACCCTATGAAAAGTGGGTATAACTACCAATTGAAGTAAAATAATGCCTTAGAAACTATTTATAGGCTTAGGTTGCAATGATATTTAGCCCCTGATAATGTAGTACCAAGCGAAATATGGACAGAATCGCATTATGACGGTGATAGTTTCACTACTTTTCGACAAGAATTGGGAATTACCAGTAATGATTTAGTGCAAAACCTTAATCCTGATATTCTCATTGGAAAACTCACCGCCCAAGAGAACTATGTTCTTAATGGGAATACGCTGACAGGTGATAAAGTGCTTCGCACCATGTTTTATAATGATTTTGGGCAAATGACCGCAGAATTAGGCAGTAATCATTATCCTAATAGTCGCCTATGGAAACGCTTTGATTATGATTTTGCGGATAATTTGATACGGCAACGGCGACAATTTCACACCGTAGATTTATTTAGAGAGCATCGAGACACTTTAAATAATACGTATGACCACCAAGGGCGAGTGATAGATAATTATCATAGCATGAGGGATAATACCCGCCAGCATATTAGTCGCCTAGCCTATACCGCAAAAGATGAGGTTAAAACCAAATTTTTAGGTGGCACATTAAGCGGTTTTTTGCAGGAGGTAAATTTTGAGTATCTGGATAATGGCTTCTTGACAGGGATTAACCCAATTATGTCAGCAACAGACTTATTTCAATTAAATATCAATTATGACCAAGCAGTAACAGGTTTAACAGGGGATGCCCAGAAGAATGGGAATATTTCTCAATTAAGTTGGAAAGTCCAAGGTAAAACAGAGCAAACCTATGGGTACAGCTATGACTTTCAAGATCGGCTTAAAGTCGCAAATTATGGGGTTTATGGTACGCCTGCTAGAAGCACTCTCGTTATTGGAAACGAATATAGCACGACTTATAGTTATGACCCCAGAGGAAACATTACCAGTATTACCCGAAATGGAATGGTTGATACGGGGAATGGCTATGAGGATATGCAGATTGATAATCTTACTTTACAGCCTCATGCTGGCACAAATCGCTTAAAGAGTGTGACAGATGCAGCACCTTGTCCAGATAAGAAAGCCATTCATCAAGCCTTAGATAATACTGAATTACATGCTACCAATCAGACCATTGAAGCAGATAATGCTGTTAATTTAGGTGCAAATGTTACCTATCAAGCAGGAACGAGCGTGACTCTAAAGGCAGGCTTTCATGCCGAAGCAGGAACAAATTTTGTCGCTAAAATAGATGGCTGTGGACAGACAGGCAGTTATGAAACGGGTGGTTTTGTACAACGAAGTGCGGCAGATATAGAATATGATGCCGAAGGGAATATGATCAAAGACCCCAATAAAGGCATTGATATACTTTTTGATTATAATAATCGACCCTACAAAGTCGCTTGGGCAAATGGGAATACCGTAGAATGGTTATATGATGGGGCTGGAACAAAACTGCAAAAAAACGTTAAACGTAATGAGGTAACAGCGCCGCTATATAAACAAGATTATTTTGATGGGATTGAGTTTCGGAACGATACACTTGAGGCTATCTACCTAAATGATGCGAAAATTACACATGATAATGGTAACTTTGATTATATTTTTTATGGAAAAGACCATTTAGAAAATAGTCGAGTTTTATTCAAAGATAATGGTGGCATAGCACAGCTTGTGAGCGAGCATCATTTTTACCCCTTTGGAATCCAGTTTGACGGTGATTTTACGGTTGATAAATCGACTAAACAATTATTCAATTTCAAGGAATTCAATAATGACTTTGGGCTTGGATGGAGTGATTTTGGGTTTAGGTTCTATTTGGGTGATAGTGGTATTCCGAGGTTTTTGAATGTTGATCCGATTAGTCACCAATTTCCTCATGTTTCGACTTATAATTATGCGGAGAATAAACCGATTAACTCTATTGATTTACATGGATTACAAGCATGGGAAGTAAACTTAAGCACAAGAAGAGGAAAACATCGAACACCTTCAAAAAAGTCGCCTTTAGATAATTCTGGAGAAATTGCTACTGCTATTACAGAAGTAGGAGTTGGTTTTACACCAGCAGGAGTTTTATTAGATGTAAGAGATTTAAAACAAGCAGCAGAAGTAGGAAGTGGAGCTGGTGTTATTCTAGCAACAATTGGTCTTATTCCTGGTGTTGGAGATGCTGCAAAGGCTATAGGAAAGGGGATAAGAAACTTTTTTGTAGATGCCAGAAAAAGCTTTAATAGAATAGATGAGTTTGGTGGGGGAACAGGAACTACAGCTAGAGAGATAGCAGAGAAGAGTGCAGAATCTTTAAGAAATGAAAAAAGACATCCTACTATGACCTCAGCAGCATTAGATAGAACGACAGGTGAGTTTTTTGAAGATGTTAGTGGAAAACCTCACCCTAGAAGTATTCATCCTATTCTAAAGGGAAATATGGCAGATTTACCCGAGGGAGGGTTAGAGTTCTGGGATATATGTAATTGTGCAGAATTTAAAGCAGTTAACCAAGCCTTAAATAGTGGGTCAAAGATGAAAGACCTTGAGGTTCATACTGTAAGAGTGAGTACTGGACAAGCGGCTAAAAGGTGTAGAAACTGTGAAGTTACTACAAAAGGAACTAATGTAACAAGTGATAATTAAAAAATATACTATGACTATGTATTCAATAAAAGTTAAAAATGCACTAAAAAAAGCAGGATGGGATGATTCAAGAAATATTCCAACTAACTTGTTTAAAGAAAGCTTACAAGCGAAAGGTTATATTGTATCTGGTTCTGTAATTAATTTCTTAGCATCCTATGGAAATTTAGAACTAACTTTTCCAAGTTCCTTTAGGGAGGGAGATTATGATTCTATTAGTTTTAATGTTGAAAAAGCCTTAACTGAAGTTTCACATGATTGGATTCTTGAAGATTATTCTAACAAAATAGGAACTAAATTATGCTTAATAGGTCAGGGTTTTAAAAATCACATGTCATTTTCAATGGATGAGAAAGGCAGAGTTTTTGGAGGGTTTGACGACTATTTTGTCTTTATAGCAAATTCTGGGAGTGAGGCTATAGAATTATTATGTACTAAAAGAAAGTTTAAAGAAATTTAAATTAGTATAAATTTTTTGAAAAATGTCGCAAACATACTATCATTGATAGTTTTTATTTTTCTATGAAATATATAGTGTCCATAATTTCAGTTGCTCTAACATTAACGATTTTGAAGCACTCTCCCTCTATGAATAGATTCTTATTAGCAGGAGGTAGCGTTGAATCTTTAATGAGTATTGTTAATTCTGGGTCATTCATATCTTTTATTACACTTTTGATTTTTCCCTTTTACTGTTCTTTAGCGAAAAAATGAAAGCACCCATAAAAGGCTTCCTACTAATAGCAACATTTTCTATATGGTTGGTTAGTCGGTTATTTTTACTGACTTTGAAATCAGAGTCAAGTTCCATCACATACATCGTAATCATCACGGTTCTTGGGGCAATACTCTGGTTGATAAATGAAGAAGGTATAAGAAAAATTTTTAGTGTCGATACTAAAACCGCTTTAGCTACA
Source organism: uncultured Saprospiraceae bacterium (assembly GCA_964644655.1). Taxonomy (GTDB): domain Bacteria; phylum Bacteroidota; class Bacteroidia; order Chitinophagales; family Saprospiraceae; genus JAFMDF01. The sequence continues at coordinate 14,627 of CAZXYA010000163.1, forward strand.
ATTGTAGTACTAACTATTTCGACTTCACTATTGCAATTGATAATGTACTGATAAACTCAATGCCAATTTATTCATTGGATAACGGGATATGTTTTTTTTCTATCCTAAAAATAGGTGTCTTAAAAAGGGTGTGTTGAACCATTTCCCAAAAATGTTACAAATCAACAAATTAGCAGTAAGGGTTTGAGTGTCTTACAAGGATTTATTTTCTGGAAGAATATTCCCCATAGCATAGCACTATAAAAGAGCTTACTTCAACCGTTTTCCCAAAAAATCATCTAACTCCTCAATAGACTGGTTCACCCCAATAATCACCCCATTTTCATCTAATAAAAACTTAGAAGGCACTTGTTTGACGCCAAACTCCGCTGCTATTGGTGAATTAATAAATTTAAAACTAGTGGTCAAATCTGCAATATGATGTTTCCAAGGCATACCAATGCGTTCAACGGCTTTTCTCCAACGCTTCTCATCTCTTTCAATCGCTACACTTAGTAGCGTTAACCCATCAGCATTTTTAAATTGAGCGGATTGATACTTTTCATTCAACTTTTTGATGCCGGGCATCTCCACCAAGCATGGGCCACACCAACTGCCCCAAAAATCGACTAAAACGTATTTGCCTTTTAAATCTTTTAAATCAAAAGCTTCTCCATTCAGTAATTGACCAGAGATTTTTGGTGAATTCTCTCCGTTAACTACTTTAGGCTGCATATAGATTGTTCGTCCAATATAGGCGATGACTAAAACGGCTATGATACCAAGAAGTGATTTATTAAATTCCATAATGATTATATTTAAATTGACGGTCTTATAATAAAAGAAATTAGCTATGTAAAGGAAACGACAAAAGAATGAATTCAGTTGAGTAAAGAGGCTAATAAAACAAAATAAACTTAGAAAATAGGTTAAGTGTCTTTTCCAAGGCGGTTGGTGATTAGTGATTTATGGCTTAAATAAATATCTGAAAAGAGTTGTCAGTTGTCGATTGTCCGTTCTCTACTTATGAATTTAACTGACAATTCAGAATGACTGTAAACTCCTGATTTGCTAAATCTAGCAGATTTAGTAAATCTTTTTCTGCTTGTTAATCAAAGATTTACTAAATTTTGAAAATTTTAGCAAATCCTACCATTTGTGGTCAGCCTGAATTGACAACTGACAACAATCTTATCTATTAACAAAAACAACAAAAGGGCTACTTCATTTGAAGTAGCCCTTTTGAAAAAAGGAAAAAGTAATTTTTAGCTTAAGCTATTTACGTGCTTAGTTAACTTTCCTTTTAAGTTAGCTGCTTTTTTTGCATGCCAAGTATTTCTCTTTGCTAATCTATCAATCATAGAGATAACCTTTGGCAAGAAGCCTGCTGCGTCTTCTTTATCCTCAATTTCTCTTAATTTAGCGATAGCAGTTCTAGTTGTTTTTTTATAAAAACGGTTAGCTACTCGCTTTTTTGCATCCTGTCTGATTCGCTTCTTAGAAG
>CAZXYA010000164.1:0-16084 GCA_964644655.1 uncultured Saprospiraceae bacterium
TGGTAGATGCCGCACCTTTGGTGCTCAATAAACTTTCTTTGCGTAACATCAGTTATTAATATAAATTTTTAACCTGACGCTCTATTTGAGAGTTTGGTTGTACTTTGATAGTACAGCGTGTATCCTGCCTTAATTAGTCAATTTTTAGGCTTGTTAAGTTAGAGCAATCAAAAAAATATCATGAATCTAAATCAAATAACCGTCCCGTCCTTAGATGTCATCAAAGCCACCAATTTTTATGAAAAACTGGGGCTAAAACTAATTGTCAAAGCATTTCCTCATTATACTAGATTTGAATGCCCTGATGGAACTTCTACTTTCTCTATTCATCTAGTAGAGAACTTACTAGTAGGAGAAGGTGTCTATGTTTATTTTGAATGTGAAGATTTGGATGAACGAGTCCAACAGTTACAGGCTAAAGGAATCGTCTTTGATCAATTACCCAAAGATCAAACTTGGTTATGGCGAGAAGCAAGATTAAAAGACCCTGACGGCAATCAACTTATTTTGTATTATGCAGGGGAGAATAGGAAAAATCCACCTTGGCGGGTTTGATTGATACGAATTCGTATTATCCTTAATAACCTTAATAGAGGATGCCTTTTCACGTTAATTTTTTATTAAAGTCATTTAAGAAAAGCATATATACGCTAATTTTTTCTTTACTTAGTAACTAGAAAGAAGAAGTGAAAAAAATTGGAAAGAGATTTGACTAATGCAACACTAATTAACGCCCATATTTGTTCATAAAAAAGGAATTGAAATCATTTAGGGACATGAAAAAGTATCGTTTAATTATCGGATTATTTTTCTTTATTTTAGTAGGTACTCAACTACTAAATGCACAACAAGTGGAATGGATGAGTTTTGAGACAGCGATGGAAAAATCAAAAATAGCTCCTCGAAAAATATTTGTAGATGTTTATACCGAATTTTGCACCTATTGCAAAAAGATGGATAAAGAAACTTTTGCGAACCCATATATTGCCAAATACTTAAACGAAAATTTTTATCCTGTTAAATTAGATGCGCAACAGCGAAACGATATTACGTTCAAAAATAAAGTTTATCATTATGTGAATCGAGGTGGACAAAATTCTTACCACCAATTGGCGGCAGAAATTATGAATGGAAGATTAAGTTACCCAACGATTGTTTTTTTGGATGAAAAAGCAGAGGTGATTCAATCTATTCCAGGCTATCGTGGTGCTTTAGAATTTGAATTATTTATCACCTACTTTGGCGAAAATCAACATAAATCCATGCCTTGGTCAAGTTATAAACGACAACAACCCAAAGGACAAATAGCACCACAAATTAATGTACGGAATTAGTAAGGTATCTTATCTTTGGATGTAATAAAAAACCGCAAAAGCAAGGATATTGTTTTTGCGGTTTTTTATTGCAGCTATTTTTTAGCTCAAAGGATAAATTTTCAACAGACTCTAAGCGGCATCTCGTAGATAGTCGGGTACCCATGCAACTATAATGTCCCTTCTGTCTATTCCCAAATATTCTAATTCTTCGGCCAAATCTACATCCGTTTTATTTTCTACTACTATAATTTTATCATTAATAATTTGAAAGTGATACCAAATTCTATAAATATATTTAGCTCCTTTCCAACCTGTCCATATTAGTAAATATTGATTTGTTTTTTTGTCGATAATCACCTTGCTTTTAACATCAGGCATACAAGAAATTTTAAAACTGCTTTGTTCTTTTAAAAAAGCCTTAACTGCTTTTATCTTTTTTTTCAACTTATCCATTGATGAACTATTTTTTTAGCAATATTTATAATGACAAACTTTAATCTGTATTTGTCAATTTGCATTTTTATAAAAGGGGAATCTATTAATCTTTCGTAACCTATCAGACTAACTCCTAAATAAAGCGTTCTTGAAATTTGTCCAGCTTCAATCGCATCTCTATAATTTAAAAATTGACCAAGTACTGTATGGAATTCATTAATAATAGATCCTTTATTTAGCGATTTTATTTCTATCAATACTTCTTTTTCTCCTTTGAAGGCATTCAATATTTTTGATGCTCCTAAATCGACAGAAAAGAAATTATCTTCAAAAGATAATTCAATAATGTAGGGATCATCTGTTATTTCCCAACCATCATTTTCCAAAGCTTCTCGAACAGCAATATGTATAAATCTCGTCTTGACATAGTTTGCCCAGTAGTTTTTATAAAAATAAGCAATTATTTGGAAAATAAAAAACAGCTAATGCCAAAAGCCCTAACAAAAAAAGACAGAACGATTGTCCTGCCTTTTTCTTATTAGTACTTTTAACATGTCCCCCCAAGCGCCCGTACGGGCTACTAAAAGGGATTTTAAGGGGCAATATTTTTGAATTTTCCAACGGAAAATTCAAAAATATTGCCCCTTAAGAACCTCTTGCCGATCTCCGATAAATCGGAGCGAGGCAAGCATAAATTTATTTAAGTTACAGAGTAAGTTATAAAAGCAACTTATTTCACCTTAAAATTATAAGTAATCTCTCCACATTGTTTGTCCACACCACCTTTAGAAAACTTATAAGACCGAGCATTTTTCTTGGCAATCCGAACTAACTGACTGTCGGTAGTCGTAGAGCCTCGTTGCGTAAAGTCTGCGGAAACAACGGTCCCACTTGCATCTACACAAACTTTAACGACGACTCGTCCAGGTTTATTAAAATCATCATTAATCTTAGGCGAATTCAAAATACCTCGGCCTCTCAATCCACCACCAACACTACTTCCAGCTCCCGCACTAACGCCATCTAAAATATTAGAATTGGGGTCACCATTCGGGTCACCTTGATTGCCCGAAGAACCAGAATTACCTTTTCCTGACCCACTACCACCGCCGAATAAACCGCCAATTTCATCCGCTTCTGCTTTGGCAGCAGCTTCCGCTGCTTTTCTTTTAGCTTCTGCTTCTGCTGCTTTACGTCTGGCTTCTGCTTCCGCAGCAGCTTTTTTTCTAGCTTCTTCTTGTGCTTTCTTCCTAGCTTCTTCTTTTGCTCTTTCTCTTCTATCCGCTTCCCGTTGCTCCTGTTTTTTACGCTCATCTTCTATGCGCTTTTCTCGCTCCTCTTCCTTTTTTTTACGTTCTTGTTCCTTTTGCAAAGCAATTTCCTTAGAGTTATCATCCGTAATTACTTCTTTAGGAGGGGTTTCTTCCACCACAGGCTCAGGGATTGGTTCTGGTTCTGGCGGTGTAGGCTCAGGTTCAACTTCTGGCTCAGGTGGAGGCGGAGGTGGTTGCTCTGGCTCAGGCGTTGGTTCTGGAGCTTTAGCAGGAGGGGCATTTTCTTCCCCTTGCCCGACGTCTGGTATGCCTAAATTAACCAAAATTCCTTCTTGTCCAGGAGGAGGTGTTGGAAAAGTTAGTAAAGGCAATAATGCTAATAATAACAATAGTATATGCAAAAAGAGGCTGGTATAAAACCCTTTGCGCTTATTTTTTGCTTCTATTTCATCTACAATTATTTCTGCCATTTTTTAGTTGATTGGTTGGTTAATTATTGATTAGCATTCACAAATCAATTGATTACATCTATAAGATGCTGAAAATTCCCTCATTACATAAGGGGTAACCAATTTTTAATTTTCTTTAACCTTTTAGGCTAATTCCTCTTTAAGTATTCAAGATTTCGGTGAACCCCATTTTGAAAATTGTTACTTGAAAATTTTAAATTGAAAATTGCCTTTTATTTCTCCGCTGCCAAAATCGTATTCACATGATATTTCAAAGCCAAATCCATAACTGTTACGACATGTTCTACACCCGTCTTTTTATTCCATTCTAAAACAATATTAGCATTTTTGCCTTTTTGTCGAGCCAAACTAGCCATTGTTTTTGATAAACTGGACTTGGTCACTTTCTTTCCATTGACATATAATCGTCCCGTACTTCCTATCCGTACCTTGGTGATTTTAGAACGAGACGGCGTGCTGACTTTGGAACTACTTGGCAACTTCAAATTAATCGCATTTGGATTAATCAAAGAAGAAGTTAACATGAAAAAGATTAATAGCAAGAATATAATATCTGTCAAAGAGGACATATTAAATTCTGCACTTACTTTACTTTTTTTCTTTAAACCCATATCGGTTGTCAGTTGTCGGTTGTCGGTTATCGGTTGCCTAGAAAACTGACAACTGATAACTGAAAACTGGTTATTTATTCTTTATTCGGCTTAGTCGCTAAAATAGCTTTCATTTTCAAGCTATTGGCAATGGTCATCATTTCGACTACTCGATCAAACGGCACGCCTACTTCTGCTACAATGGTTAATGTAGCGCCTGCTTCATTGCCCATACTTTGCTTGGTTCTGCTGATAGCTCCTTTTAAAGCTCCTTTAGGCGTCGGTTTTCCATTGACCGTATATTTGCCTTTAATGGTAGTCGTCACCACAATATTAGTAGGTGCCATTGTTTGAGCATCAGAAGTTGGCAAATCAAATTGGTCAAATTTTACCAAAGAAGAAGTCAACATAAAAAATATCAATAGCAAGAATATAATATCTGTCAAAGAAGACATACTAAATTCTGCGCTGACTTTAGATCGTTTTTTTAAACCCATTTTTATAGTGATGAGTTATAAGTGATGAGTTATGAGTCGAGCGCAAAGCACGCATAATTCATAACTCATAACTCATAATTATTATGCAGATGGTTCTTGTAATAAATCCATAAATTCAACCGTCGTTCTTTCCATTTGAAAGACAACCTTTTCTACATTGGCGACTAGAATATTATAGCCGACAAAAGCTAAAATACCAATTAGTAGCCCTGCTGCGGTAGTAATTAGGGCTTGATAAATACCTCCTGCTAAAACATCAGGGGTTACATTTTGCTGCGTTGCCATTTCTCGGAAGGCGAGAATCATACCAGTTACAGTACCGAAGAAACCGATCATTGGGGCAGCACCTGCGATACTTGCCAAAGTGGAAAGGTTTTTTTCTAAACGGAAAACCTCTAAATTACCGACGTTTTCGATGGCGGTATCAATATCTCTTAGTGGTTTACCAATTCTCATCAAACCTTTTTCAATCATTCTAGCAACGGGAGAATCGGTGTTTTGGCATAATGCTTTGGCCCCGTGAATATTACCTGCTTGTACATTTGCCCGAATATTATTCATAAAGCCTTGGTCAATTCTACCTGCTTTTTTAATCGTCCAATAACGTTCTAAAAAGATATAGACAGCGATAAAAGATAAGAATACTAAAATACCGACAATTGCCACACTCAGGAAACCTCCTTGGAAGATTAAATCAAAAAAACTTTGCGTACCGACTTCTCCTTCCAGATCAACTTTCTGCAAAAATAGAGGCTGAAACATGTTATAATTTTTTAGTTGGATTAGTGAATAAATTTGGTTGACGGTACACCACTTGCAGCGTACACGGTTTGCCAGAAGCATCTTTTACTACGACAATATATTCACTTTTGTTTGTAAAATGGATGAACAATAAAACTACTCTGAGTTTCTAAACGTTAGAAAAAACGACAAATTATATAGGAAGGAAATAAAGGGTAGAAATTTAATAAAAATTTAATGGCTTGATGATTGAATTGTTAAAGCTTTTAGTAGTATTAGTAATAAGTATTATTAACTAAATAACAAGCAAATAATTTTAGCCATTAAACAATTTTCCTTTTGATAATGAGTAGTTTCCTCTAAGTAGTTAGTCAAGTTAATGGTGTCGAATAGAATTTGGATGAGTTTTGGATTTATACTAGGCATGAATTCGCTAAGCGAATGAACCGTTTACGGACGGGATGCCTTCAGACATAGCCGTAGCTACATCGAGCCTGCCTGCCGGCAGGTATTTTTAATGACGTAGAAATTCAAAAATCGCCAAATTATCCGAGAGGATTAGCTTGACTAACTACTAAGTAATGAGAATTAAATAAATTGTAAAAAGAACCAGTAGATTAGTATTTATTCTAAATAAATTCGTGTGACAAAATTTGAGTATTGAAAATCAAAGAGTTAGCGAAATTCAAAATTCAAAATTTATCATTCAGAATTAAGTCTATTGGTCTTAGTTTTTAATTTTTATTTCTAAAAAGACGTTAAAGATAAACAGTTTTTAAAATTATTGAAATAAACTAGCATAAAATTCTATTTCTTTCCAAGAAAAAGTAGACTTTTGCGAATATTCGCTAAATGAGTTGTCGAGTATCAGGTATTAGGTGACAGACTACTAAGCCTAACTTAGCACCCAATACTTGACATCTGATACCTTAAAAAAATGGCAAAAAAAGAAGTTTATATCGTTTCCGCAGTTCGTACTCCATTAGGTAGTTTTGGAGGCATGTTTGCTAATATCCCTGCAACTACTTTAGGCGCAGCCGCTATCAAAGGTGCATTAGAAAAAGCCAATGTAGACCCTAAAAAAGTCAAAGAGGTTTTTATGGGCAACGTTTGTTCTGCTAACTTGGGGCAAGCACCCGCAAGACAATCAGCTTTAGCGGCAGGTATTCCTAATACGGTACCTTGTACAACGGTCAATAAAGTTTGTTCGTCAGGAGCAAAATCCATTATGTTTGCTGCCCAAAGTATCTTATTGGGGCAAGGGGACATCATCGTTGCGGGTGGTATGGAAAATATGTCTGCCGTTCCTTTTTATATACCAAAAGCAAGATATGGTTATAAATATGGCAATGCAGCATTGATTGATGGTTTGCATAAAGATGGTTTATTTGATCCCTACGATGAAATTGCTATGGGTGTATTTGCTGATAAAACGGCAACTAAATATAAAATTTCTAGAGAGGATCAAGACGCCTATGCGATTCGGTCTTATAAAAACTCAGCAACAGCAACAGAGAATGGCACTTTTGCCAATGAAATTGTTGGCGTAGCTGTCCCTCAAAGAAGAGGGGAACCTATCGTTATTACCGAAGATGAAGAGTACAAAAGAGTAAAATTTGATAAAATACCGCAGTTACGGGCGGCGTTCTCTAAAGGCGGAACTGTTACTGCTGCTAATGCATCCACTATTAATGATGGCGCATCTGCGTTGATTTTAGCGAGTGCAGCCGCAGTAAAAAAATATGGTTTAAAACCAATCGCTAAGATTTTGTCTTTTGCCGATGCTGCACATGCACCTGCATGGTTTACTACTGCGCCAACTAAAGCTGCACCAAAAGCCTTAAAGCAAGCCAAAATGACAATGGCAGATGTGGATTATTTTGAAGTGAATGAAGCATTCTCTGTGGTGCCTTTAGCTTTTAATCATGTTTTAGAGGTACCTATTGATAAAGTAAATGTGCATGGTGGGGCGGTTTCACTAGGTCATCCATTGGGTGCTTCTGGTGCTAGAATTGTGACGACTTTGACAAATGTATTGCAAGCGAAAGATGCGGCTATTGGTTGTGCCGCTATTTGTAATGGTGGGGGAGGAGCTAGTAGTATTGTGCTTGAGCGGGTATAGTTAATACTTCTATTATCAGCATTTGGATTTGTTTTGAATCCAAATGCTGATGGTTTTTTTATTTTGTTTCTTCCTTTTTTTCTTCTTCTGGTTTTTTGAATTTTCCTTCGTAGATGGTGCCTTTGAAGTTGGCTAGGTGGAGATTTTGGCCTCCTCAATATTTATTTTACTAAAAGTACTATTACTGAAATCTGCACCATTTACATCTGCATTTTTAAAATTAGCAAGGCTAAAATTTGAATTAGAAAAATCTCCTCGAATCAAAATACTATTTTCTAGGTTTGTCCCAAAAAAAATACAATAAACAATTACTACAATGGATAGAATAAAAAAATATAAGGAAATAATCGACAAAGAATTAACCACTTGGGCTGGACATTCTATTGCTGATATGCCAGATATTGAATACCAATACTTTAAAAATAAAGCTGATAATCAATTTATTTTACTCGTATTAGGTTGGCATAATGATATTTATAGGCATGATTTATTAGTTCATATTCAAATTAAGAATAATCAGATTTGGGTACAAGAAGATAAAACTGGAGAGAGTATTTCAAAAACATTACAAGAAAAAGGCATTCCAAGAACAGCAATTATTCTTGGTTTTGAAGAACCTATATTAAGAGAGCAAACTAAATTAGCTCGAGCTTAAATCGTTCGATATTACTTTTCTTTTCCAATTCCTTTCCTTACTTTCGCAAAAAAATTACTAGCGACTTAATAAAACATCGCTATTCATTTCTTTTGATGTTTTATTTATGCAAATAACCATTCCTTTCTCTTACCCTCCTATCCAAGGCTTTCAATTCGGTTCCTCTCTTTTCGGCAAACCCAAAATGATGGTCTATACCTATTTTATAGACGGTCTTTTAATTGATACGGGGCATAGCAATGCTCGAAAAATGATAATGAATCATTTAACAAAATTGCCAGTTGAACAGTTATTTATTACGCACCACCATGAGGACCATAATGGAAATTTGGTCGCTTTACAAAATCATTTTAAAGTCCCGGCTTATGCCTCTTCCCTTTGTGCAAAAATAATGGAAAACCCACCAAGTCTTTCTTTTAGTCAATGGTTGGCTTGGGGAAAAACGAACCCGAATAAGAATATCATTCCGATTGATGACGAAATCAATACCTCTAATTATAGCTTTCAATTAATCCCCATTCCTGGTCATGCTAGTGATATGGTGGCTTTATATGAGGCCAATGAAGGTTGGCTATTTTCTGCTGATTTATATATCTATGATTATATCAAATTTTGTATGAAAAACGAGAGTATAGCCCAACAAATTAGTTCGCTCAAAAGGGTTTTGGCTTTAGATTTTGATTTATTATTCTGTAGTCATAATCCTAAAATGAAAAATGCGAAAGTACATTTACGACGTAAATTAGACTTTTTAGAAAACTTTTATCAAACAGTTGTAAATTGGTATCATCAAGGTTACCCACCAGAGCAAATTATGGATAAAATGAAATTGACTAAAATGTATTGGATACGAATCCTTACAGGAGGAGCTTTATCAGGTTTGAATATGGTTAAATCTGTAATTCGAGATGAACGAGGAAAAAAGTCCCAGAGGACTATTTTGTGAAGTGAACTGCGAAGCAGATGGGAAGGTTAAATTTAACTCCTGTTAATTTTTCCGAATTAGTGGTTATTTTCTAAGACTTTGTAGATTATTGCAAACGTTAATTAGAGTGGAACCAAGCTCTTGCTTGGAATACTGCTTAAAATGTCATACAACTAACTCTCTTGAGTTGTACATTTTGAGATACGGGCTCTAGTATATATTATGTACTCAGCTTTTGTTCCAAGCAGGAGCTTGGCATTACAGATAATCTACAAAAAATGACTTTGACAAAAACATTCTTTTACATGGTCGGCTTATTTTTATCAACGACTACCTCACTCTTTGCCCAAAAGAGTACTTTAAATTTAACGATTCAAAATATCCAAAAAGCGGAAGGAAAAATTATGATAGCGGTCTTTAAAGGAGAAGAAAATTTTCTAGAAGATGGAAAAGCCATCGCTTCAAACATAGCATTGGTAGAAAAAACTGGAGAAATATCGGTGAGTTTTCCTAGTTTGCCCCTTGGTGACGATTATTCCATAGCGGTTTATCACGATGTCAATGGGAATGAAAAGTTAAATACCAATTTATTTGGCGTTCCGACAGAACCCTATGGATTTTCTAATAATGCTCGTAGTAAATGGGGGGCACCTAAATACAAAATTGCCCGCTTTGAACTGAACGAAACTGTCAATAATATGGTTATTCAAGTGAAGAAATGGAGTAAACAGTAGGCGGTATTACCCTAGGCAGTTAGTAGTTCCTCGACTTTTACACCTTTGTTTCTTTACTGCTCATAACCTTATTACCTCGAATAGATGAAAGTACTAATCATAGAAGATGAGAAACCCGCAGCCAAACGATTAACAAAAATGGTCCAAAAATACCGAGCTGATTGCGAGATTTTAGAGGTGTTAGATAGTGTAGAAGGTGCGGTAGAATGGTTGGAAACTTACAAAAAACCTGATTTAATTTTCATGGATGTGCAATTGGCAGATGGGGTAAGTTTTGAGATTTTTGGACAAACAGAAGTTACTTCTCCTATTGTTTTTACTACAGCCTATGATGAATATGCCCTACAAGCTTTTAAGGTCAATAGTTTAGATTATTTATTAAAACCCATTGACCCAGAAGAACTAGAAAAAGCATTGTGTCAGTATGATAAATACCATCTAAATAAAAATAAAACGGTAGATAATTCAGCTATCGAACAATTATTAAGTACGCTTACCAAAAAAGAATACAAAGAACGATTTTTAGTGAAAATTGGACAGCAATTGACCTATTTAAAAGTAGCCGATATTGCCTATTTTTATTCGGATGAAGGCTTAATTTTTGCATGCCAAGAAAATGGAAAACGGCATAATTTAGACTATACCCTCGACCAATTAGCCGATGTGATAAATCCAGCAGATTTTTTTCGGATCAATCGAAAAATTATTACCAACCTTAAATCCATTAAAAAAATTCATACTTATTTTAATAGTCGCTTAAAGTTAGAATTGGCACCTACTACTGCTTTGGAAACAATTGTTAGTCGGGATAGAGTAAGTGATTTTAAGAAATGGTTAGATAAATGATGTTGTCTTTAAAGTTAATTCGAGAGGTATTGCGAGAAGTAAAAGGCGCACCAAGACATGTTTATAAAGTAATACAAGGACGATTAAAAAATGGTGTTTATCCTCATCAAAAATATATTTTTGGACCACATCGAAAACAATATCTATGCTGGTTTGAGCCACCCAACCTAACGAAGGACAAAATTATTATTTTTTATCACGGCGGAGGTTGGACTTTTGGCAAACCAGAAGTATTTAGCGATCGAGCCAAATTATTTGCCAAGGCTGGATATCGAGTGGTGATGCCATCTCATAGAAAATTGCCTTTTAATAGTTATCCAGAAATTCGAGAAGATTTGATATTGACTTTGCAAAAAGTTGGAGAAATAATGGCCCAAAAAGACATGCTAGATAAAAAAATTATTGTGGGAGGGATGTCTTCAGGAGGTAATTTAGCCGCCTTATTATTATTAGACCATAGTCTTTTAAAGTCTACTCAATTAACACCCAATCATTTTTTGGGTGCTTTCCTTTGTGGTGCGCCTGTAAATTTAGCAGGCATGACGGCATCTTTTGTACTCACCAATTACGCAGGAAAAAAAGAGCGTGCTAGTTTTAAAAACGCTTCCCCTATTAATTTTTTACCAACTACTTTTTCTAAACGACTACTTTTAGTGCATGGAACAAATGATGGCTTGGTAAATTATGAAAGTATCGCCGAATTTGTGGAAGCTATAGCTAAAATTAGTACCCGACCTATTGATTTTCATACCATTCCTAATGGGTCTCATTTACAGGCAGTAAGTTGGGCTTATGAGGATAATGAAATTCGGCAGAAAATTTTGAATTGGTTAGAAGATGAAGAATAAGTACTCGTCGAATAAAATGGATAAGCGATTGAATTATACGGACATTTATTAGGAAGAAAAACAGTTCTTTTAGCTGTTCGAAAATATTTTTCACTAAACTAATAACCAATATGAAAATGAAGATTTTGCTTATTTCTTTCCTATGGATGATCTCTTATTTTACTACTGATGCTCAAAATTTTGAAGGGGTTATTTCATTCACTTTTAAAAATGCTACTTCGGAAGAAAATAAAGCTACTTTTACCTTAAATGGAAAAAGTTCCTTATTTGAACTAGAATCAAATATGGACCGTTTTAAAACATTAACTAATTCAGAAACGGGGATGTTTTATTTATTAGTCGGTAAAGATAAAATGGCTATTAAAATTAATATGAATCACCCACTTATGCAACAGAAAAAAAGACCTAATTCTACAGCAACTAAAGAGGATCTTAAATTGGAATGGACAAAAGAAAAAAGAATGATTAGAGGACATTCCTGTGAGAAAATTAACGGAAGTAATGAAGAGATTGAGGGATATGCGTGGGTAACAAAAGAACTGAACATAAGTTTGACAGACTTAGTACCAATGATGAAAATGGGAAATAATCTAACGCCAAATAATATAATGAAAGATGTTTATAGTGATTTAGGATTTGTAATGGAAATATATGCAAAAGAGAAAAAAACAGGTAAAATTTCCATTATGGAAACAGAAGTGGAAGAAAAATCGGTTGATTTAACAGAAGAAAAGATATTAAAAGGCTATCAAGTTTTTGACATAGCTAATATGTTTGAAATGTTAGTTGCTACAGAAAAAGATCCAGAAAAATTTGAAGCCTTAATGAAAAAGTTTGAAAAAATTAAATGGAACTAAAATAAAAACAACGTGACTGTTCAGCAGAATATTCCACGATAGTAATCGGGAGCAGAGACCATCCCGATAGCTATCGGGATTGAGAGAAGAGAGAAAAACCAAGAATTACCAACAAATTTTTCGGTTTCTGACCGATAAGTTAAAGGGTATACCGATATTTATCTCTGTTCTCTAATCTCTGCTCTCTATTCTGAATATTCACAAAACAACATTAAATTCACGGTTTATGCTAGGAAAAATAGCCATAAACCGTGAATCAAATTATATATTAATGCCCAATTTCTTCTTCTACAAAACTAGCCCATTTTTCTAAATGTTGTTGATTTTTTTCGGCAAAAGCTCGGCTTCTTTCGGCTGGAATCCCAAAATCGTCCTCCATTTTTTTAAAAACAGAATTGGCAATTACAGGATTGGATAAGGCCTTGGCGGCATTTTCGGGATTAATGATTTTACTGGCATCAATACCCAATTCTTCAAAAGTTGTTTTGACCGATTTATAGGTTTTATAAGATTCGGTAATCGTAGATAACCAATCAGAAGAAGGACTTTCTTCAACTGCCTGACCATATTTATTTTTTAAATAATTTTCTTCATCTTTAGCAATTTTTAAACTACTCCAATTAAAACCAACCGCCTTTCCTTCCTTTTTTGCCTTGGCTCGATTTTCGGAAAAATAGCTAACCAATTCATTTAATTCTTTGGAGCGTTCTTTCTTGCGAATGGCTTCTTTCCTAGATACTTCTTGCGCATTCGATATTTCTGTATGCTCTACTGTTTCAACCGCATGTATTCCCTGATTTTGTAGTAAGACAACAGCTAATAAACCTAAGGCAACGGAAAGTAAAAACCATTCAAATTTAGAGAGAATTTTTTTTTCTTGTTCGGGCATGATAGATTTGAATTTATTGAATAATTGAAAATATATTGTTTAGTAAAATGGAACTTTTGTTGAAAAAATTGTATTTTTAGAAAATAGACAGTTTATTAAAAATCTGAGTATTCAAAAAATACATGAATCTAGAAACTACAAAATTAAAGATAATTAAGGCAATTGCCGAATTAGAAAGTGAGATTTTAATTAATCAAATACTTTCTTTATTACCGCAGTTTAAAAATAATTATATACAACCAATTGAAGATTCGTTGGCTACTGCTAAAGAACCAATTCCTAGTTATATTTCTTTAGATACGTTAAAAAAAGAGCAAGGATATAGTATTAAAAACATGAATTATTTCTATGCAAATTTAGATAGAAATATATGGGAGGGAGAGGCATTAGAAGATGTTTTAAAAGAGATTTAGAATGATTTATGTTTTTGATACGAATATAATTTTTACTTCCTTGCATAATCAAGCATTTGATACTTACATAGCGTCAAATTATCGAATTGAAGGTAATGATTTAGTCATATCGGCTTGTAACAGTAGGAGAATTGAAAGCGCTTGCCTTAAAGAGAAATTGGGGTAATAAAAGAAAACAACAACTCATAGATGTTATTGCTCAATACATTGTTCATCCTATTAAAATGCAACCAATTCTTGATAATTATGCCAATATTGATGCTTTTAGCCAAAGTAAACTAATCCATAAACCGCTACCAAAAGGAGTGACAGCTAGAAATATGGGAAAAAACGATTTATGGATAGCTGCTACAGCTTATACTATCAATGCCAAATTGGTAACAACCGATAAAGATTTTGACCATCTTGATGATTCATTCTTAAAGTTAGATAGAATTAATCTTTCTCCTTTTATTTAAAAATCTACCTTTAACCGCAAATTTATTCGCCGAGAACTCAAAAAGTTAGGCACCGCAAATTGCTGATTATTAATCGCTTTAATCCAGGTATTAGAAGCGACATTCTGCACATCCATTAAATTAAAGACTTCCAAGCTCAACCATGCTCTATCTGTAGACCGCAAAAAGTGTTTCGGTTTTTCAGCTAACTTACTTTTGTCCCACAAGCCAACAGAGAATCCTAAATCGACTCGATGGTAAGGACGGTAACGAAAGGTATTTCTGAAGACGGTATTCGCCCCTCTTAAACCAAAAGGTAAGCCTGTGCCTACGGTGAAATTGAGATGCATCTTAAAATTCTCTCTGCCCGGTAAATGGTCTTGGAAAAAAGTGGCTAAAGTTAAAAATTGGTCAGTAGGTCGAGGGGCATCATTCACTTCTTGACCCGTTGCATCGCCAATTTCTCGAACTTGATGTTGTACGCCATTCAAACTTTCTCTAGCTCTTAGTAAAGAGATATTAATCCATGATTCTGCTCCAGGAACAAACTCTCCATTGATTCTCGCATCGATACCTGCAATATATCCCGTCGCATCGTTTTCCCCAGAATATCGAATTCGAACATTATCTATTTCATAGGACACTACATCCCATAATTGTTTATAATACGCTTCGACGATTAAACGAAAAGGTTTTTTACTTACATTTTTCAGAAAGAAATCCTGCGTAAATCCACCTACTATGTGCAGCGATTTTTGAGACTGTAAATCTCGATTAACCGTACCATCTAATCTTCTTAACTCTCGATAAAAAGGGGATTGATAATATAAGCCAGCCGCTAAACGGTAGGAAATATCTTTCTTTCGATCTAATGGTTTGTATAAAAGTTGCACCCGTGGAGTAACAAAAAACTCCCGATTTAAGTCCCAATAAGCAGTTCGGATACCAGCAGTAATTTGTAACTCCCTTTTGCCTTCTTCTCTAACGGTATAAGTGTTCTGTAGAGAACCCGTAAAACGATTCGAGGCTAAGTTATTCGTGGTTTTCAGGACATTGGCTATTTGTACAGTATTTGGGTCAAAGGGCAAGGAGAAACCCGCAGAATCTAATCGTTCCCATTCGTTTAATTTATCATCAATCGTTTCTCGCTGATACCGAGCAGTCCATTGTAAAAAATGACTGACCGTTTTGTCTGCATTGGGATCGGTCAATTGATATTCGATACCTCCCCTATGCTGAATATTTGATACCGTTGAATTTAAGGAGTTTCTAGCAAATTGATGTTGGGTACCAGTTCCTAAAGTATTAATAACTTCGCCAAAATTATCGCTGCTAATGTCTGTATTAATTTCGCCTAAACGATAAAATCCAAGGATGTCAAACCGTTCATTTTCATCACTTTGGTAGGAGGAAGCCAATAATTTAAGATAGATTGGATTCTTTTTTCTATCAGGTAAATAAGTGAAAGAAACCCCACCCATACCTGTTGTGAAATCATCTACTTCTTGTCCTTCAAAAACAGAGAATAACTCTAGGGTAAAATCAATTAAACCTAATGCCGTACTTCTTTCTCTTGGGATGAAGCTATATTCACTTCGGTTATAATTTCCTATAACGGCTACTTGTAAATCTCGACTAATATCGTAGGTAATATAAGCTTGAATATCCCCAAAATTAGGGATGTATTCCCCTTGGGTATCTAAACTTCCTAATAAATGCCGAGTGGTTTTATACCTTGCACCAACTAAATAGCGAAGCTTTCGATAATCATCTTTTCCCACATCAAAGCTGCCTTCTACATGACCCGAAGCTCCCAAAAAACTAGCCCCTATAGATGCTTTAAATTCCTCTGGCCGTTTGTATTGTACATCCAAAACAGATGATAATTTATCTCCATATTTGGCTTGAAAACCACCTGACGAAAAGGATAAATTGCTAATTAAATCAATATTTGCAAAAGTCAATCCCTCCTGTTGTCCAGAACGAATTAACTGTGGTCGATAAATTTCAAAATCATTGACATAGACCAAGTTTT
>CAZXYA010000165.1:0-15908 GCA_964644655.1 uncultured Saprospiraceae bacterium
AAGTGCAAAATGGCAATTTTTCTATGCGAAAAAACTGCATTTGCACAAACCGTTACGTCATTAAAAAAATAAAAGGAAAGAAATCAATAAGAAAAATATAAGCAAAAGGTAACAAGTTAATGGTAATGGGAAAAAATAAACCAAATTTTTTCGCGTATGCAATACGAGAAATATTATTAGTAGTAATAGGAATATTAATAGCAGTATCAATTAATAACTGGAATGAAAAAAGAAAACAGAATCATGAATTAGACAATATTTTATTAAAAGTAAAAGAGGATATAAAAAATGATATTGTCAAAATAGATGAAGTTCTAGAAATTTATAAAAGTGCTGACACCGTATTCCAAAACATATTGAATTCAAAGTATAAAATTGATGATTATAAGAGAAATCCAGATATAGCATTTGTAATTTTTGGTTATCCAGAACTTTCCTTTACTAAAAGAGGAGTCTCATTATTAGAGAATTTTAAAGGCACTCTGATAATAGAAAAAGAAGAGTTAGTTCAAGAATTGATTGAATTTTATAATGAACAACTTTGGGAAATAAAAGTAGATGATGATTTAAGAGCAGATGATTATAAAGAAAATTTTAAATATTGGAAAAATAATACCAATTGGTGGTATGATTATGTGCAATTAAATATAAATGAAGAATTCATAAAATATGCTTTAGAAGATCAAGATTACAAAAACAGAGTTGCAACTGCTCGATTTTTTAACTATATGGTTTATCTACCTGAAATAAGAGAATTTAAAACTATAGGTCTTGAACTAATTTCTAAAATTGATGAGACCAAAAAATAAAGTCGAGTAAGTAAAGGGGAATTTCACCCCTAAACGGCTCACAGAACCGTACGTGAACCTCTCGATTCATACGGCTCTTCGTCATCTGTCTAAGTCAGAGAAACATAACATTCATCCTTTGGATTCACTCGTTCATCCCCAACGCCTTCTCCTGCTTCAATTTCTCATAAGACTCTAAGCCACAACGCAAAAACTCAGCATAATCATCATCATCTGGCGTATAACCAACAGGCTTATTTAAAACCGTTTTGCCATCAGGCGAAAGCAGTACATAATAAGGTTGGGTATTAATCTGAAAGCGTTGTTGTTGGAAATGAGACCACTTATTACCTATATTACGTAATCTTCTTTTGGTGCCATTTGCTCTTGCAACTTCTATTTTTTCTGATTCAGGTAACTCCGTCCTATCATCGACATACAAGGACACCAAAACATAATCTTCTTTCAATTGCTCATACACTTTATCAATCGGCCAAACGTTTTCTTCCATCTTTCGACAGTTCACACAAGCATAACCCGTAAAGTCTAATAAAATAGGTTTGTCTACTTTTTGTGCCAATTCAATGCCATCCTCATAGTCTTTGACACAACTTAAATTTTGTGGACAATCACAAGGATATAAAATACTATAACAAGCAGGTGGGGCAAAACCACTTAATAAACTTAAAGAGTTTAGTGATTTCATTTCTTTATTATACAACAAACCTGTTACCATATAAGCAGCGAAAGCAATGGAAGCTGCCCCTAATCCCATTCTTAGCGGGCTTAATTTTTTAATTGGTGAGTCATGTGGAAATTTAATTTTACCAAAAAGATATAATCCTAAACCAATGAAAGTAGCTATCCAAATCAATAATAAGGGTTCAACTTTTAATAAGCCCCAATGAGAGACTAAATCTGCATTCGACAAAAATTTGAAAGCAGCTGCTACTTCTAAAAATCCAAGGACTACCTTGACAGAATTTAACCAACCGCCTGATTTTGGTAATGCATTCATCAAAGCAGGGAAAGCTGCAAAGATCGTAAATGGTAAAGCCAAGGCAAATCCAAATCCACCCATACCTGCGGTTAATTGCCATGCGCCTCCATCAGAAGTCAGAGAACCTGCTAATAAAGAACCCAAAATTGGACCTGTACAAGAGAAGGAAACCAAGGCTAAAGTTAAAGCCATAAAGAAAATACCTAAAATACCTCCGACTCCTTCGGCTGAACTAGAACTATTCACCCATTTATCTGGTAAGGTTAACTCATAATACCCAAAAAAAGATCCTGCAAAAAACATAAAAACCACAAAGAAAAAGATATTCAATCCTACATTAGTAG
Organism: uncultured Saprospiraceae bacterium; assembly: GCA_964644655.1. GTDB lineage: Bacteria > Bacteroidota > Bacteroidia > Chitinophagales > Saprospiraceae > JAFMDF01. Next base: position 2,133 of record CAZXYA010000165.1, read on the forward strand.
AAATTTGATTGAGTATATCTGGATCAATAGAATCCAGTAAATGGAACGGCACACTTAATAATAAATAAACCGCTAAGATGAAAAATCCATATAAGGAAGCATTCGCAAACCCTTTGGCTTTCGATTGACTACCCTTCGTAAAGAAACTTACGGTCAATGGAATCATTGGAAAAACACAAGGCGTCAATAATGCCAATAAGCCTCCAAAAAATCCTAAGACAAAAATATTCCATAAACTCTTGCCCTCTTCTATCGTTGGTGTTCCACATTCTTGATATACTTTATCACTTTCTGGAGCAGGAATTGTTTTTGCTGTATTATCCGCTATTATATTTCCACCCCCAACTGCTTCATCTCCAACTAGAGCAGTCAATGTAGCTGGTACAAAACTAAAAGATGCTGGCGTAGGTGGGGTACACATTTCATTATCACATGCCATATACTCTAACTCTCCTGCTATTGGTTTAGCCGCATCTGTTACTTTTACGGTCTGTACGAATGTAGCCTTATTCCCTACAAATTTAGTGACCGTAATGCCTGGACCAAATGCTGGTTCTGGTGCTTTTTTAAGTTCACCTATTTCTTCTGCTTTGCCGACTAATTCATAATGGCTGCCTTCTGTATAATAAAAAGTCGTTGGAATTGGCCCATCTGGGTCAGTAAATTGAGAGTAAGTGTACCAACCTTCTTGTAAGTCTGCAATAAAGGTTAGTTTGTATTCCGTGTCACTTATTTTTTCTACGGAGCCTGACCAAGTTGCTGGATTTAAAATCCCGCCTTGTTCTCTATTTGCTGCTGTCTCAGTCGTTGTAGTAGCTGATAGATTGGTACTTATTTCTTTAGTTTTTTCTTTAACGGGTTCTGTTATGGCTACCGCTTCTTCTGCTGGTTCGATCGGTTTAGTTGGTAAGCTTACTTTTGGTGCAGGTGCGGTTTGTATAGCTGCTGCGTCTTCATTGGTTGTAGTAGTTGGCGGAGTCGCTGCCGTTAAGGCAAATTCAAAATCTACTTCTGAAGGGGGCAAACAACGAGTCGCATCACAGCACATAAATTCTAAATACCCAACAATTGGCTTTGTATAATCCTTTACTTTTACCTTTTGGGTAAACACGCCTTCCTTTTTAAAGGTAATCAAGTTCATTTTAAACACCTCATCGAATACTTTTTTTCGATTGGCTGCTGCTTCTTCTGTTTTACCGACTAATTCAAAATGGTCGCCTTTATCAAAATTAAAACTCGTTCTAATTGGTCCATCATCTGACTCTAAATATTGAGAATAGACTTTCCAACCATCTTCAATTTTGGCTTTAAAAACTAATTCAAATTCATCGCCAGCAATATGCTTTTGTTCCATGGTCCATTTAACTGGTTCTAGGATTTGACCAAAGGCAACAAAAGAGGTGCTTATTAATACAACTAAAAAAGTTAGGAATCTCATCACAATCTATTTTTTATGGGCTTTATTTTATATACTAAAACTAAACAGGCAACATACGTATGTGTAAGTTGCCCATAGTTATATTTTCTTTGCTTATGGAGTGGGAAAAATATAATCTATCAGTTTTGCGGCTTTAATTTCCGACTCCCTTAAAAACTAATATTATTTAATCTCTATTGTCCGTAAGTTTACAATCTCGGATGAAACGACAAAAATAAGAATGAAATGAAAGAATAGGGATTATTCTAACGCAATCTCAAACTCAACTTCTTTAGGCGGCAAACATTTTTCATCATCACAGGACATAAACTCCAAATAACCTGAAACAGCATTTGCTCCACTTTTCACCTTTACTTTTTGAGTAAAATTAACCACTCCACTAAACTTAATCACGTTTACACCAAACAATTCATCAAACGCTTCTTTTTTCTTTCCTGTTTCAATCGGCTTTCCAATAAATTCAAGATTCGCATTTTTTTCAAAACTAAAAGCCGTAGGAACGGGTCCACTAGGATCGGTGTGCTGAGAATAAATACTCCATCCTGCATCTACCTTAGCCGTGAATGTAAGCTCATATTGGGTATCTTGTATTTTTTTAGCAACAAAATCCCATTTAACTGGGTTTTGTGCCGTTAGATTGGTCGCAAATAGGAAACTAAAAAATAGGAGCAAGTAAGTAAGTTTCATGTATTTATTCTGTTTATTTAATCGGTCTTTTTTAATACAATGTACAAAATTTATGCTTTTTTAAAGAAGATGCGACTATTAAACCTACGCTTAACATTTATTTATGATTTTGTTAAGGGCTTTGGTCGAAAAATAAGTCAATTTTAACGGAACTACCCTTAATTTTGATGGATTGAAAACTGTTTTATTATTCAATGGTTATATTGTTGTTTTGTATGTTCTACTGTATGGACGAATGACTTCGACCAATACAAATAAAAATCACATCATGCTCGAAATAAAAAATCTACATAAAACGTATAGAAGTGGTAATAAAAAAGTTAATGTTTTAAAAGATATTAATTTTAAAATTGACAAAGGAGAAATTGTCTCTATAGTTGGTCCTTCTGGTAGTGGTAAAACCACCCTTTTAGGATTATGTGCTGGTTTAGACAAAGCTACTTCTGGTTCTGTTATTTTAAGCAATACCCCTTTGGAGCCTTTGAATGAAGACGAACGAGCTGCGCTAAGAAATCAAGAAGTGGGGTTTATTTTTCAAAATTTTCAATTGATTCCTACTTTAACCGCTCTGGAAAACGTGATGGTGCCGCTGGAATTAAGAGGGGAGAAAGGTTCCGCTAAAAAAGCAATGGACTTACTAGAAAAAGTTGGTTTAGCTGAAAGGCACGATCATTATCCCACGCAATTATCTGGTGGCGAACAACAGCGAGTCTCTCTAGCACGTGCTTTTTCCAATGATCCAAAAATTTTATTTGCCGATGAACCAACAGGAAATTTGGATGAAGAAACAGGTAAAAAAGTGGAAGATTTATTATTTAAATTGAATGAAGAAACGGGTACTACTTTAGTGATTGTAACCCATGATTTAAATTTGGCCAATAAGACTAATCGAATTATTAAGTTGAAAGGTGGGAAGCTTGTTGAAGCTTAATTCAGTTGTCTGGTATCAGTTGTCAGTTAGATTAGACGTTAACTGACAACTGATAAAAACGAAGTAGTTTTCAAAATTTTAGTAAATCTCCTAATTCCACTCTATTTTTGCCAAAAATATAAAAATGGCAAAACCTATAAATATAGCTTCTAATTGGACCCTCGTTCTAAAAATCTTCTTTCCTATTCTTTGGGGTGCTTTTTTTGGTTTGATTACTATTGCTTTCTGGTTTAGCGATGAACCTTTTGTTGGTACTATGCCCATTGGTAGTTTTCGCTTACTCATGAGTTCTTTCTTCTTTACGGGAATGGCAGTTCTTTATTTTTCTTTTATGCAATTGAAAAGAGTAGAAGTGGACGAACATTTTCTTTATGTCACCAATTATAAAGATACGGCTCGCTACCCTTTTCATAATGTTGAAAAATTAGAAGAAGCCAATTATTTCTTATTTAAAATTATCCGAGTCTACTTTAAGGAATCAGGTATTTTTGGTCAAAAAGTTATTTTTTTAACCAATCAGTTTCGATTGCAAGAAGTTTTGAAACAACGAACAGCATTGGCTCAATTGTTTGAAAAAGAAGTTTTATAAAAAATCTTAAAAAGGATAAGTATCCATCATCAGTATAAGCGCAACTCCTGCCGCTGCACCAGAGACAAATAAATTCCATTCTCGCTGTTTGACTTTAAAAACAGTTAAAGCCAAAAAGGCACACCCTAAAATAATAGCCACAATTAATAATTGTCCCAATTCTACTCCGATATTAAACGCAAAGAGTTGGGTAATTAACGTGTCTTCTTCTCCTGGCATAAGCGTAGAACGCAAAAAATTGGAGAAGCCCATGCCGTGAATGGTGCCAAAAAAGAGGGCTAGTAAATAAGTAATATTTATTTTTTTGGTAAAAATTGGTGATTCATCTCCGATTGACTCTCTTTTCCAGACATTAAAAAGACTCGTTAATAAAATGGTCACTGGAATTAAGAATTCAACTATTTTAGTAGGAACACTTATAATATTTAACGCCGCTAAGCCCAAGGTAATGGAATGACCAATGGTAAAAGCAGTTACTAAAATCAATACTTTTTTCCATTCCGAAAGTCGATAAATAGCACATAAGGCTACCAAAAAAAGGATATGGTCATAAGCAGTAATGTCAGAAATATGCTCAAAACCTAATGTTAAAAACGTGTGAAAAATTGACTCCATCAAAACATATCGTTATTTTTATAAAATATTTATAAAGCAAATAATAGGGGATTCTCTTAATTTGCTCGTCTATGAGAAAGCGGAACAAAGTTACTAAATAATGATTCCCTCCCTATCTGACAGCAAAATAATTCGTTAATTTTTAGTTATTTAATTATTTTTTTGTCACCTTTCAACATTATTTGACCAACTGATTTCGTTTACACAAGGATATATTACCTGACTGAATAGAGCTAGTAAAATAGTTCACGGTTATAATTACCCATGAAATATTATATTCCAATAGTATCTCTTTGTCTGCTTTTATGCAGTTGCAATCAATTAACAGAGCGATTGAAAGGCTTTGCTGTTCATGGTATTGATGCCTCCCATCATCAGGTAGACATTGATTGGGACACCGTAGCTATACAAAATATTGATTTTGCTTTTATTAAGGCGACAGAAGGTAGGGATTTTAAAGATAATTGTTTTACTCATAATTGGCAGGAATTAAAAAGAGTCAAGATTAGAAGAGGTGCTTACCATTTTTTCCACCCTAATTTATCCGCAAAAGAACAAGCCAACAATTTTATTAATACTGTTGATATGCATTTTGGTGATTTGCCGCCTGTCTTAGATTTTGAAGTCACTAATAATGTTGCCAAAACAGAAGTATTAGCACAACTTCAAATTTGGTTGGATCTCATAGAAAATCATTATAAAATACGTCCTATCATTTATACTAATCAAAAATTATATTTTAAATACTTACTCAATAATTTCAAAGACTATCCTATTTGGATGGCTCGCTATAATACCATTGAACCTAATATGTTGTCTCAAAGAGAATGGTCTTTTTGGCAATATGGCAATAAAGGAACCGTCAAAGGCATTGAAGGCTTTGTTGATTTGAATGTTTTTAAGGGCAGCTTATTGGATTTAGAAAATATGAGCTTATCTCCAGAAACCGCTATTAGTAATATTATGGTTGGAAATTAAAATAATGATGAGTTATAAATTTACCAATCTAACTCATTCCTTTACTGACAACTGACTTGGTTTAACCGTAATCACCTCTAATTCTATTAATTCGCTTCCCAGATTTCTTTGTTGGTTGGTATTGCCAAAAGCATATTCACAATTTTGCTCATTTCGACTACAATCCATCACTGCATCAAATAATTTCCAGTAACCATAATAGTCGATGGCATTGGTTTTAGTGATTCGCAAAGCTTTTTTAGCGGTATAATTTAGGTGTCCAGAATCAAAAACTTCATCTACACAGTAGGTTTCATTATGCCCTGCGGAGATGCCATTTTCATTATCTGCATATTGTCGAATTAAATTTCTATAGGGCGTATTGGTCGCCGTTTCAAATATTTTCCTACCCATTTCATCGCCTACGATATAATCGTTTTCATTGACCATAACTAATAACTTGACATCTTCTGGTATGCCAGCATAAGTTTCTAATCGACCTGCTTTAAAAGGGCCTGTTCCAGGAGCGCAAAGAAAGATTCCTTTAGGTTTTGGAATCTCATGTTTTTCCCAGTTCACCGTGATTTCTGCTCCTAAAATTCCTCCGTAAGAATGCCCGACAATACATAAACTTTCTTTATTGGTTGGAATATGTTTATCGCTTGTTTCAATTATTTTTAAGGCAGTTTGGATGCCTGTAATAACATTCGGAGAAAATTTTTGAGGCTTTGGAGAAAATACATTTTTTTGATATCTAGGATAAATAACCGTATTGCCTTTTCGGACTAAATGCTTGATCCATTGTCCATAAATCATGGGATTATATCCTCCATAACCATGAATAAAGACGACTAAGTTAGTAGTTTTAGGCCTTGGTGCAGTAGGTTCAAATAACCAAAACCCCTCTTCTGTTGTCGCATAGTTGTGAAATAAAACAGAATCATATTGATAAATAGCACTTCCTGGACCCGTTGTGGGTTGTTGAAAAGTTTGTCCAAAAACAGAAAAGGTGAAACATATACAAAGAAGAACAAGCAAATTTTTCATATACTAGGAGCTAGGTTTTAAACAGTAAGGGAGCAGGTAATAAATAAGCTACCCAAATTTTAGGAAGTTCTTTATTACCTGTTCCCTAAAATCATTTCGTTCAAAGAAAACGTTTAAGAATCGTTTTCGTTTTTTAGGGAGCAGGAAATAAATGAGTAAGGGCAAAAAAATAACTTAATCATCTAGTACGGCTTCTTTTGCTCCTATTTTAATTGGTGTATCTTTTTAGTTTATTATATTTACAATTAAAATATATTTTTTAAATTTATATAAAAATCCCCTTCATTTCAATCTTAACAAAAGAAATTTGCGCCAAAACCAACAATATTCACTCCTTTTTTCTAAATTGGCATACTTATACTATTTAGACGAACAACAACTGTGATGTAAAACTAATATACCATGAAGTCAATCTCTTACTATTCTATTGCTGTAGCTGCTTTTCTAACTTTTGCTCTTTTTGCTTCTTATACCAATTCTGATGAACAAGCATTAGGTTTTGCTGATTTTTCGGATACCCAAAAATTACCGCAAATCATTAAACCTGTTAACTTGAATAAGGCTTTTAACTTTGCAGGCGAGACGGTACCTATGGAAAATTTTGATGCCAGAGAAAGATTGGATAGAGAATTGACCGAGAATTCTTATAGGCATGGAAAAAATATGCTCAATTTAAAAAAGGCAAATCGGTATTTTCCAATGATAGAAACCATTCTTGCCGAAAATGGCATTCCTGATGACTTTAAATATGTTGCTGTAGCAGAAAGTGATTTGAGTAATGCTGTTTCTCCAGCAGGTGCTAGAGGGTTCTGGCAATTTATGCGCCCAACTGCTAGAGATTATGGCATGGAAGTAACCGCAACAGTCGATGAACGCTACCATATTGAAATGTCTACTAGAGCTGCTTGTAAACATATTTTGAAATTGAAAAAAATAATGGGTAGTTGGACATTGGCAGCCGCTGCTTATAATGTCGGTCAAACTCGACTCAAAAAAGAAATGACGACACAAAGAGCTAATAATTTTTATGATTTAAATTTAAATCACGAAACTTCTCGCTACTTATTTAGATTATTGGCTTTCAAAGAAATTATGCAAAACCCACAAGACTTTGGTTTTGACCTCGGTGGAGAAGGCTATCAACCTCTAGATAATTTTGCAGTCGTGGAAGTCACTAAAACTATTCCTAATTTAGGAGATTTTGCCCAAAAATATGGCATTTCTTATCGCATGCTAAAATTGTATAATCCTTGGTTGATTTCTACTTCTTTGGCAAATAAATCTGGGAAACAGTATTTTATTAAGATTCCGCAGTAGTAGTAAACAGGATTACAGTAGGCAGTTTGTCTACTTCTTCTATAATCTTAAAACGTTTCAAAAAACAAGATTTTGAGTAGCAAATCAAGCTGCGCTCGTCAAAATCTTCTTGGACTCCATTTCTTTGTGATGAAAAATAGTTTTGCTTGTCGCTGCATCCTCATAAGCCTGTTTTAGCGCTATCATTATGTTCCACCAGCTTTGTAAATTAGTATAATATTTGCAGGTATAACTAAGTATTTTGTCCCAATGCTCACAACCAAATGTTAAAAAGAGTTATCCTATAATCTTTTATTTGTAAAAAGGGTTATTTTAAAGCTTGCATTTGATAACGTGAAGCAATTTTTTGCGTTATAGAGATGTATTCATTACGTACTGAATTTCACCGACTTCTATAAATATTCATACCATGGCAAATCAAAAGAATAATTATCAGTTATTGATTACAAAACTTGACCAGTTTATTCGGAAGTTTTATGTCAATCAATTGATTCGAGGTGGTTTATATAGCATTGGCTTAATTTTATTTTTATTTATTGCTATTAATACTTTAGAACATTTCTTCTATTTTGATACAGGTGTTCGGAAAGGACTTTTTTATTCCTTTGTTGGGATTAGTGCAGCTGCATTGATTGGTTGGGTGATTTTGCCTTTATTGAAATACTTCAATTTAGGTCAAGTTATTTCGCATGAACAGGCAGCCGAAGTTATCGGTGATCATTTCGGTGATGTAAAGGATAAATTATTAAATGTCCTACAACTAAAAAATCAAGCAGAAAAGTCGAGTAATGCGGAGTTAATCTTAGCTAGTATTAACCAGAAAACGGAAAAGATTAAATTGGTGCCTTTTAAAGCAGCGATTGACCTTGGGAAAAATCGAAAATATCTACGCTATGCTTTACCGCCACTTTTATTATTATTAACCATGTTGATTGCAGCGCCAAGTATGATTACGGATAGCTCCAATCGCTTGATTAATAATGATACAAAATTTGAGCGCCCTGCTCCTTTTCATTTTCAAATTGACGAAGAAGATTTAACGGTTGTACAGTTTGGTGATTATACCTTAAATGTAGAAGTAGAAGGGGAAGCATTGCCTAATGAAGTTTATATTGATATTGATAATTATAAATATCGATTGAATAAAATCGAAGCAGGAAAATTTGCTTACCAATTTAGCAACGTCCAGAAAAAAACGGATTTTAAACTATTTTCTAGTGGGGTAGAATCAGATGATTATGAACTGAATGTTTTAGCGAAGCCTAATATTTTAGGTTTTGATATTAAGTTAGACTATCCAGCTTATACCCAAAGAAAAGATGAAGAATTGTCTAATATTGGTGACTTAGTTTTGCCAATCGGTACTAATATTGATTGGGTTTTTGATGCACAACATACAGATAATATAAATATTTTATTCTCTAGTAATCAAGAGAGTGAAGCAATTACTCGTTTTAGTGATAAGCTCTTTACCCACAAGAAAAAAGCTTTAAAAGACGAAGGCTATAAGCTATTTATTTCTAATGAATTACTACCAAATGCGGATTCTATTTCTTACCGAATCACCGTCATTCCTGACCAATATCCAACTATTAATGCAGAGAAATTTGTAGATAGTTTGAATGAAAAATTAATCTTTTTTGTAGGAGATGCAGCTGATGATTATGGTCTACGAGGACTTTCTTTTAATTATAGAATCAACAAGGAAAGTGGTCAACAAGGTAAATTGACAACGATTCAGATGAAAAAACCTGATGCCAAACAAGCGCAGTATAATTATACTTGGGACATTAACGATTTGGAATTAGCACCAGGCGATGAAGTAGCTTATTATTTTGAAGTGTTTGATAATGATGCCGTTAACGGTCGCAAGTCTGCTCGAACAAATATCATGCTATTTGCCACACCAACCCTAGAAGAATTAGAGGCAGAAACAGAACAAAATAATGAAGATATTAAAGATAATTTACAAAAATCACTAGAGGAAAATAAGAAGGTGCAGCAGGAAATGAAGAAGACTAGAGATAAAATTTTACAGAAAAAAGAACTGGATTGGCAAGATAAAAAAGAGTTAGAAAAATTATTAGAGCGCCAAAAAGAATTGGAGAAAATGATAGAGGAGGCGAAAAAAGATTTTGAAGAGAACCTTAAAAATCAAGAAAATAATAAGCCGAACGAACAAATTCAAGAGAAACAAGAACAATTACAGAAGAAATTCGACGAGCTGATGACAGATGAGATGAAGGAGTTGATGGAAAAAATGGAAGAACTCTTACAGAAAATGGAGAAAGAAGATGCTTTGCAGATGATGGAAGACATGGAGATGAGTGAAAAACAAATGGAGAAAAACTTAGAGCAATTAGAAGAATTGTTCAAGCAGTTGGAAATGGAATATGAGATGCAACAACAAATTGATAAATTAAATAAGTTAGCAGAGGAGCAAGAAAAATTAGCGGAAGAAACAGAAAAAGCGGCGGAAGAATTGGAGAAAGAAGAGGAAAATGCTGGGGAGGAAGAACAGAAAGATGGGGAAGAGAATAAAGAGGGAGAACAAAAGGATGGGGAAGAAAAATCTGATGAAGCACAAAAAGGAGACGAAAATAAAGAAGGCGAGCAAAAGGACGGTGACCAAGAACAAAAGGATGGGGAACAGGAGCAGAAAGATGGAGAACAAAAGGACGGTGAGCAAAAAGAAGGCGAAAAGAAATCTCAAGAGGAGTTGCAAAAAGAACAAAAAGAGATTCAAGAGAAATTAGAAGAAATTCAGAAAAAGAACGAGGAATTAGAAAAGAAAAATGAGGAGTTGGAAAAGCCTATGCAAATGGAAGACCAGCAGGAACAGATGGAAGGAGCGCAGCAAGATATGCAGCAAAGTCAGCAGCAAATGCAGCAAAAGAAAAATAAGAAAGCTTCTAAATCTCAGAAAAAAGCAGCGCAAAAAATGCGACAAATGGCCAATCAGATGCAGCAAGGTATGCAATCTGGAGAGATGGAACAAATGGAAGAAGACATGGCTGCCCTGAGACAATTATTAGAAAACCTAGTTGGTTTGTCTTTTGACCAAGAAGAGTTAATTAATGAAGTTAGAGCGAATACCATCAATACGCCTAAGTATGTGGAAGATGTACAGCAGCAGTATAAATTAAAAGATGACTTCAAATTAATCGAAGATAGTTTACAAGAATTGAGCAAGCGAGTTTTCCAAATTGAATCTTTTGTTACCGAAAAAGTAACGGAAATCAATGCTAATATGGAGACTAGTTTGGAAAGTTTGGAAGAACGTAAAAAGCCTCAAGCTGCTGACCATCAACAAAGAACTATGACCAATGTCAATGATTTAGCCTTGATGTTGAGTGAGGTCATGGACCAAATGCAACAACAAATGTCTAGCATGATGTCAGGTAATCAAATGTGTTCTAAGCCAGGTGGTAAATCTGGCAAAAGCGGAAAAGTACCGATGGATAAAATATCTCAAGGTCAAAAACAGATGAATGGGCAAATGGAACAAATGAAAAAAGCAATGGAGCAAATGGAAGGAGATAAAGGCCAAGCTAAACAATTTGCGCAAATGGCAGCCAAGCAAGCGGCACTTAGAAAAGCCTTGCGAGAAGCCAAGCAAAAAATGCAAGAACAAGGTCGTGGTAAAGATGCCCAAGGTTTGCAAGAAATCATGGATGCAATGAATAAAGTAGAAACGGATTTGGTCAATAAACGATTAACCAATGAAATGATGAAGCGACAGGAACAGATTTTATCTCGATTATTGGAAGCAGAAAAAGCAGAACGAGAAAGAGAATTTGACAATAAACGAAAGGCAGAAGCTGCCCAACAGCAAGAACGAAAATTTCCACCTTCTTTAGAAAAATATATCAAGGAACGAGAAGCAGAAATTGAGCTGTATAAATCTGTTTCTCCTGAACTTCGTCCTTATTATAAGAGTTTAGTAGAGGAATATTTTAAGGAATTGAAAGCAAAGTAATTTCTAATTCTCTTCCAATAAAAAAGTGGTACCCAAATATTTTGAGTACCACTTTTTTATTGGGTCAATTTGAAAACTTGTACTAAACTATACTCGTCAAAACTATATGTACTATCTGAACTTTATGGTAAAAAAACTAAGCTATACTCGTCAAAAAACTCCATGAACTTTGTGTACTCTATTACTCCGTGGTAAAAGTATATTTACATAGTCTCTTTCTGATTCCCTAACTCCTCCAAAAAATCCTCCAGGATATGATTAAAAACCGCGGGCCGTTCCATCATCGGTGCATGACCACATTTCTCCACAATAAACAACTGAGAATTATCAATCAGCTCATTAAATTTCTCGCCAACAAATAAAGGCGTTACTGGATCATCTTTTCCCCAAATTAATAGAGTAGGTGCTTTGATTTGATATAACTTATCCCCTAAATTATGCCGAACAGCTGACTTCGCACAAGCTACAATTCGTATTGCTTTATTTCTATCATTAACCGTTGAAAATACCTCATCTACTAATTCCTTAGTCGCCACTTCTTTATTATAAAAAATATCTTCTGTCTTGTCCTTGATAAATTTGTAATTACCTCGTTTTGGAAAAGTAGACCCTAGTGAATTTTCAAATAAACCAGAACTTCCTGTTAAAGTAATAGAACGAATTTGCTTTGGTTTTGCCAAAGCATATAATAGCGCAGCATGACCGCCTAGAGAATTCCCTAGTAAATGTACTTTACCATAATTTTTATATGCGACAAAATCAGCCAGATGGTCAACAAATCCACCCAATCCGACTTTCCTGAGTGGTAAGTCAAAAATAGGTAGCATTGGAACTACCACATTATGTGATTTTGCAAAATGATTGATAATGCCTTGGAAGTTACTCAATGCACCAAATAGGCCATGTAGTAACATTAGTGTTTCGCCTTTCCCTCCCGTTTCAATATATTTGAATTTTCCTTCTTCCCTAAGTTGATATTCCATCTAGGTAATTAATAAAAATAAAGTGAGTTTTTATGATTGTAAGAACTAATAGAGTGTAATCTATTTAAACTCCATTAATTAATATTTTACAAAAATATCATTTTTATTTCGTCATGGCAATTTTATGTTTAAAACAAGGTCATTGTGAATTATATTTGTTTTTATCATATAATTTTTATTTATATATTTTGCCATTTTGAAAAAATTAAACACTTAAATTAAGTCAAAACATTACTAACATCTGTTGATAACTTTGTTTATAACTATAAATTTGCAGCAAGGTTTTTCCACTTTTCCACCGTTTTTTATGTTAGCTTGTGTATATCTTTTCATTTTTTACTTATTAAGTAAGCAATCGATTTTCCTTAAATTGAAAATTAACATATAATAAAATGGCCAACAAAATAAGTGCACCAGCTTGATGCATCGCTCCATAAACCAATGGAATTCGACCAAAACAGTTAATAATGGTTAAAACACCTAATAAAAATTGTATAACTAACATGCCAATTAATAAATTATTACCTAAACTCAATTGGCTGGAAATTTTCTCTTTCCTAATTTTTACAAAAAAGTAAATAATGAAAGCAGATAAAATATAAGCCGTACTTCGGTGTAAAATTTGGACTACAGCTTTTATCGAAGCATTTCCTTCATAATCTACTATATCGGCGGCATTTCCATTTAATGCGCCTATCAACCGCTCCCCTTCCATAAAAAATGGAAAATAAGGATGTACTAATCCTGCCCGCATACCTGCCATCAATCCACCAAAAATAATTTGAAGCATTAATATGCCCGCTATGCCCCAACCTAGTCGCTTAAATTTGCTTAAGTTGGCATCAGCCGTCAATGGTTGGCGTGCCATAAACCAAGTCCAAATCAAATATCCAAACAAAATGGTGGCAAGCGATAAATGCCCAACTAATTTATAAGCACTTACCCACGTTCGATTATCAGCATTTAATCCACTAGCGACCATTATCCAGCCAAAGGTGGCGACAATTGCGGCCAACCCAACTGTTATCCCCAATCTTTTCAACAACCAGTTAGGAATTTGCTTTTTCCAGAGAAAAAATAGAAACGGAAATAAAAAGACAAAGCCCAAAGTTCTTGCCCATAGTCGATGAAAAAATTCCCAGAAAAATATCACTTTAAATCCTGATAAGCTCATTCCCGCATGAATCGTTTCATATTGCTTTTTAGCAGCTACTTTATATTTATCAAAAGCTT
>CAZXYA010000166.1:0-15882 GCA_964644655.1 uncultured Saprospiraceae bacterium
CGCCATTGGATTTAATTCCAGCAAACTTATTGGATAACTTGGTGATTACAAAAACATTCACACCTGACCAACCGGGAACGGTAACTGGTGGAAATGTAAACTTAAAAACAAAGAGCTTTCCAGAAAGATTTACCTTATCTTTCTCTGCTTCTACCACTTATAATACAGTATCTTCTTTAAACGATAACTTTTTAACTTATCAAGGCGGTAAACTAGATTGGTTAGGATATGATGATGGGACAAGAGCTATTCCATCTGTTTTACAAGACCCAGCTAATACAGCGTTATTAACTTCTAGTGCTTACATTCGTGGAAGAACAAATGACGAGTTCGCCGCAGTTGTAGACCAAGCATCTCTAGCTTTAAATCCACAAAAAACAGCTACCACTACCACGACACCTTTAGACCAAAGCATTGCTTTTTCTTTAGGAAATCAAGTTCAAGTAGGCAATAATCCGTTAGGCTTTCTAGTAGGAGTGAATTACAGAAGAAACTATCGGTCTAAAGTTGGTTTACAAAGAACAAATCCAGAATCTCCAGGATTGGATGCACCGTCATTAAATGATAACTTTAATTTAACGGGTAGCGAAGATGTAGAAAATGCACAAGTTGGTGCTTTAGCCAATGTATCTTATAAATTTGCGGGTACTAACAAATTGAGTTTTAACGTCTTTTATAATCACGATGCAGAAAAAGGTGCGGGTTTTTTAAGTGGTCCTTATAATGGAATTATTTCTGGTGGTAATGATTTCCAAACAAGAAGTTTATTATTCCAAGAAAGAGAATTATTGAGTTTACAATTAATGGGTGAACACGTTTTCCCAGATTTAAATAACCTAAAAGTAGAATGGGCAGGAAGTAATGTGGAATTATCTCAATCTGAACCAGATTTACGGTTCTTTGCCAATACCTTTAATCCTGAAGCAGCAGCAGATGGAAGCCCAGCTTTCTTTATTTCTCCTGCTGAGTACCCATTACCATTCCATTATTTTAGAGATTTAGCGGATGTACAAAGGCAAGCTAAAGTAGATTTCACTTTACCCATTACGGAAAACAAAGCCAATAAAATTAAGTTTGGTGCTTCTTATTCTACGAAAGAAAGAACCTTTGAAGAAGAGCGATTCCAGATTCAAAATAATTCAGGAAATGCAGCAAATTTTACAGGAGATGCAGATGCTTTTTTTGCGGCTGACAATACAGGAATTATTGGAGAAGATAATAGAGGTAGAAATATTATCGGTTTATTCGTAACCGATGAAAATGTAGCAGCTAATAATTATACAGGAACAGAAAATATTTTAGCAGGATATGCAATGACCTCTTACGAGTTTAATAAATTCCAATTCATTGGTGGATTAAGAATCGAAACAACCGATTTTACGGTAACAAGTGCGGATGAAACAAAGGCACAGGGCCGAATTGATGAAGTAGACTTTTTACCATCTGCTAATTTAATTTACCGAGTGAATGAAGCAATGAATATTAGAGGGTCTTTCACACAAACTTTGGCTCGTCCAAATATGAGAGAAGTAGCGCCATTTTCTGCTTTTGATTTCATCGGAGGACCAATATTCACAGGTAATCCAGAATTACAAAGAACCTTAATTCAGAACTTTGATTTAAGATGGGAACTATTTCCTAAAGCAGGAGAAATCATTGCAGTAAGTGCTTATTACAAAAACTTTGATAATCCAATTATCTCTGCTTTTATTCCAAGCTCACAGAATCCTGAGATTAAGCCGATTAATGTAGATGAAGCGAAGATTTATGGTGTAGAATTAGAATATAGAAAGAACTTAGGCTTTATCAGCAATGGTTTAAAAGATTTCAAATTTTCTACCAACGTTTCTTTTATCCACTCTGAGACAGAAATCCAAGATGTGGAGTTAGTAGCTATCCGAGAAAACTTCATTTCTGACTTTGGCGCTAAGCGACCCTTCCAAGACCAATCTCCATTCTTATTCAATGCGTCTTTGACTTATAATAACTTAGACAATGGTTTAGATGGTATTTTATCTTTCAATAATTTTGGCGACCGTCTATCAGAAGCAAGTTTATCAGGTTTAGATAACTTCGAAAAATCTCGACCACAATTAGATTTTTCTATCAGAAAGCGTTTGGCTGAAAAGTATAGCATTAAATTCGGTGTTGACAATATTTTAAACACCGATTTCCAAAAAATAATTGATTATAACGATGTAGAACATGTGTTTGAAAGCTACCAAAGAGGGGTGTCATTTAAATTAGGATTTTCTTATGATATTAGATAATTAGCTTATAGCAGTAAGCTAGTAAATCATGAAGGTCGGTAGCTATTTTGTTACCGACTTTTTGTATTTGCTACTAGCAATAGTAGTTAATATGACCATAAAATGAATAGGCAGCTCTTTAGTAGGGACTGCCTATTTTTATGCTAATCAGGTTCAAAACCCAATAATTCATTAGAATATGACATGTTGAAACTTTCTAGTATATTTAGCAAATAAATCTTTTTCTTTACCATTTAGTCATTTAAGTTCACATAGTTTGTACTCATTACTTTTCTATAAGTACTTTAATGTCTTATATGGTGAAAAATAATAATACCAAATAGTCACTCTTTTCAAATATAATACAATAACCGCAAAGCCACCGTCCACTCGCCAAAGGTAGAAAGTGTTCCTTTTGCATTTAAAGCAAGAGATTCTGTAAAAAAAGAAGTTGCTACTATATTAAAAAGCAAAGCATTTTCTCGGTCAAAGCGCACCGCATTTGATACATCTGTGCCATCAACGGCAATGATTTTATGGTTAAATAGGCGAGCATGAGCGATTCCACCGCCAATACTTCGTTTGTAAAATGATGCCTTCTTATCCTTTTTAATATTAAAACGGTAAGCAAATGTTAAAGGCACTTCGATATAATGTAATCGAATCTTGTTCAATGCAATCGTTGGTACTTGCACAGGATTCACAAAATAGCCATTTTGATTATATAAGAGTTCCATACTTGCCTCCCATCTATTGCTGAGGACACTCGAAATGCCCAACCCCATATTCAAACCTAGGCGAGTGCCTACTTGACTATTACCCAATTCAGTTAGCTTATCTTCGGTTAGATTAACACCCAAAACCAAGTATCCATTAAATCTTTGCGCTTGTAAAGTAGTCAGCAGGAAAACTAAGAAAATCAGTAAAGTAAATCGTTTCATCTTTTGATAACGATTAGGTTCTTTTTTTATTAGCTAGTAGTGATAAAATTAACAATTACCGAATAAGGGGCTTAGAAGAAGTTTATTAAGCATTATTTTGAAGTCGAAATATTCGATTTCTCTTAACAGCTCTACTACTAACTGAGAGGATTGGGAAGTAATTTTGATTTTGATTTTGATTTTAAGTTATTTCGCAACTTATTTATTACCTTACACGCCATTCTACTTCAACCAATAAAAATCCAACAACATGGAAGACCAACACAAACCCTATATTTCAGCGGATAGAACCCTACCCGAAGTAACGATCAAAGCCTTCATTCTAGGCGCCATTTTATCCATCATTTTATCTGCTGCCAATGCCTATTTAGGCTTGTTTGCGGGATTAACAGTATCTGCCTCTATTCCTGCAGCGGTGATGTCAATGGCAATATTAAAATTATTTAAAACCTCTAATATTTTAGAAAATAATATTGTGCAGACGGCAGCATCGGCAGGAGAGTCCGTAGCAGCGGGGGCTATTTTTACCTTTCCAGCCTTGATCTTAATGGATTATTGGACGGATTTTAGTTATTTAGAAACCGCATTAATTGCGCTTTGTGGAGGGGTGTTAGGTGTCTTATTTACAATTCCTTTGCGATCTGCCTTGATTGTCAAACAGAAATTATTATTTCCAGAAGGAGTGGCGACGGCAGAATTATTGAAGACAGGTGAACAAGGCGGCAAATCAGTTAAATATTTAGTATGGGGTGGATTACTAGGAGCGATTATCAAATTTTCTGAAGCGGGCTTTAAATTATGGGACAGCGTTGCAGAAGCTGCCACCGTAGCAGGCAATAAAGTTTACGCTTTCATGGGGATGAATTTATCTCCTGCATTGATAGCGGTTGGTTATATTGTTGGAGTACGAATTGCTATACTCGTTTTTGCTGGTGGAGCCATTAGTTGGTGGATTGCTATTCCTCTCTACATGGCGATAAATGGAATGCCGGAAGCGGGCAATGAAGTGAATGCAGGGTATGAGATTTGGAGTACTCAAATTCGTTATTTGGGAGTAGGTGCAATGGTCGTTGGTGGCTTATGGGCATTAATTAGCTTAAAAGAGTCTATCAGTTTTGCGGTTAAAAGTGGCTTAGCAGCCATTAAAAATAAAGGAGTTGGCGGGAATATTTTACGAACAGAGAAAGATGCGCCGATGTCTTGGGTGATTATCGCAGTAGGCGCGATGATTGTCCCCATTTTTATTATTTATATTCGAGAAATTGAGAACGTGGCGATTACTGCATTAATGTCTATTTTAATGATTATTGCGGGCTTTTTGTTTTCTGCGGTGGCGGGTTATATGGCGGGCTTAGTCGGTAGTTCTAATAATCCAATTTCAGGCGTTACCATAGCCACTATCTTAACTTCTGCCTTAATCTTATTAGCATTAATGGGTTCTGGTGCAGAAAAAGGACCAGCGGCAGCGATATTAATTGGAGCAGTTGTTTGTTGTGCGGCGGCAATAGCAGGGGATAATATGCAAGATTTAAAAGCAGGGCATATTTTAGGAGCGACGCCTTATCAGCAGCAAATCATGCAAATGGTCGGGGTGGTTTCTGCGGCTTTAGTGATTCCTTTAGTGCTACAATTATTAAATACGGCTTATGGTTTTGGACCAGCTACAGCAGAACATCCAGATGCTTTGGCTGCGCCACAAGCAACCTTAATGGCAAGTGTGGCAGAGGGTGTTTTTACAGGTGATTTACCTTGGACGATGGTCTATATCGGAATGGCAATTGGGGTAGCGATTATTTTATTAGATAAATTTCAAGAATCAAGAGGAAGTGATTTTAGAATTCCCGTTTTGGCAGTAGCGGTCGGTTTATATTTACCTTTTGAATTAGATTCAGCCATTATGTTAGGTGGATTGATTGCTTGGGCAGTTAGCCGCTACCAAAAGAATAATCGAGGCAATGCAAGTGATGTAGATTTTAAAACTGCTTCGGAGACTAGTAATAATGCAGGTTTATTATTTGCCTCTGGATTGATTACAGGAGAAGCATTGATTGGTATTTTATTAGCCATCCCAGTTGCGATTTATGGTAGTTCCAATGTGTTAGCTTTAGTGTCTGAATCCTTTGGTAGTTTACCAGGGTTAGTTGTCATTTTAGGGGTGACTTATATGTTGTATGCAATTGCTAAAAATGCTTTTAAGGAGAATTAATTGATTAAAATAGGTTGTACGGATTAGGCAGGATTAGGTGGATTTTACTATATATAAATGTGACTGTTCAGCAGAATAGAGAGCAGAGACCATTTCATTGAGAGAAGAGAGAAAAACCAAGAATTACTAACAAATTTTTCGGTTTCTGACCGATAAGTTAAAGGGTATACCGATATTTATCTCTTTTCTCTAATCTCTGCTCTCGATTCTGAATAGTCACATATAAATTTAAAAATCAGTTAAGGGTAAAGGAAAAAAATAACCTCCAGACTAGATTCGATTATCAAGTCGTCTCCAGACGACTATTACTAGAAATACGGTCGTCGGGAGACGACCAGATAGCCATACCTAGCCAGGAGACTAGGTATATCGAAAAAGATAATTTTCAAAAATTTAGTATGAAAACTTACTATAAAATAAGTCTACTTTTAGTAATTCTATTAATTGGAAATGCTTGCGAAACAACTAAAATAGCAACTACCAAGCAGCAATCAGCGCCCGAAATCGCCGATATTAAATTCCAAAACATCAATGTCATTGATGCCAAAAATGGATTGCAAAAAGGCATGACGGTTTTGGTAAAAGACAATCGAATCATTAAAGTGGCAAAAGCTGCGGACATGGCACCAACAGGTGCTAAGCAAACTGTAGTAGGGATCGATAAATATTTAATCCCAGGGCTTTGGGATGCTCATGTCCATTTAGTCTTTACACCAGGTTTAGAATCGTCTATGTTTCGCTTGTTTTTAGCGCATGGAATTACAAGTATTCGGGATACAGGGGGACAATTACCACTAGTGTTACCAGAAAGAGAAAAAGCACGAAAAGATCCACAGAATACCCCTAGAGTAATGCTAGCAGGTCCACTTTTGGATGGTCAACCAACGGTTTATGACGGCAGTACGCCAACCAATCCACATTTAGGGATTGGTGCAGGAACAGTTGCCGAGGCAGAAAAGAATGCAGATGAAATGATAGCCGCAGAAGTAGATTTGCTAAAGGCATATGAGATGTTAACGCCAGAAGCCTTCAAAGCCATTTTGGCAAAAGGAAAAGCAGCAGGATTACCTGTTACAGGGCATGTGCCTTTAAGCATGGATGTGGTCGAAGCATCTGATGAAGGAATGAGCAGTATGGAACATATGCGAAACTTAGAGTTTGCTTGTGCTTCAGATTGGGAAGATTTATTAAAGACGCGCCAAAAGATGTTATTTGACGGCAAAGCAGAAATCGGTTCAACTTTACGTAGAAATATTCATCAAGCACAAAGAAGTCATGCGGTAGCCAACCAAGATGCAGCAAGAAGAACAGAAGTATTAAAACACTTAGCGGATAATGGCACTTGGCAGATTCCGACTTTTTCTATTATGACTGCCTTTTCAGAGCGGTTTATTACT
Source organism: uncultured Saprospiraceae bacterium (assembly GCA_964644655.1). GTDB lineage: Bacteria > Bacteroidota > Bacteroidia > Chitinophagales > Saprospiraceae > JAFMDF01. Next base: position 6,794 of record CAZXYA010000166.1, read on the forward strand.
CGAAGAGATTGGCAGGAGTCTTTTACTTTTTTACCTTCAGCAATTAGAAGTGCTTGGACTAAAAATTCTGTTGATTTTGCTAAAAATACGCCTGTTGATCCCGCTAGTCAAGCTTATGCAAAATGGATGTTTGAGATGGTTGGGCATATGCAAGAAGCAGGGGTGGAAATTATGGCAGGTACCGATTGCCCTATTTTTTACCTGACCCCAGGCTATAGTTTACACGAAGAATTAGCCTTATTAGTCAAAGCAGGTATGACCCCTTTAGAAGCAATTGGGGCAGCGACGATTAAACCTGCCGAATATTTTAAACTAGAAAAAGAACTCGGATTGATTCAGGAAGGTATGTTGGCAGATTTGGTCGTATTATCAGAAAATCCATTGGAAGATATTCGAAATACCATAAAAATAGATGCGATTATTCGCGATGGAAAATTGCACGATCGAGCAGCTTTGGATGTTTTGTTGACGCCGACTAATTAGAGTATTGTAGACTGATAGCGATATGCCACCAGTTTTTATTACTCCTCAAACAAATCCTCCAATACCTCCCTTTCTAAACGAATCACCAAATCAAATAACTGTTGTTGTCCTGCTTGCGGTAATTGGTCAAATAACAAATCCCCCTGCTTAATAATATCTCGACCAATTTCCAAGCCTCTAATTTCAATAGCGCTATAAACATCTTGTCGTTTTTGCATTTTAGCAATTAAATACTCAACAATTTCAATGATTTTTTTTACCAGAACTCGGTCGTGCAAAGTCTCAAATAAATGTTGACTGCTGTCGATAAAGGCTTTTAAATCTGCTTTTGGTAAGGCCTTCGTAAAGTTATTGATGGCTTCAATAGAGTAGGGGGGAGGCATTTTAGAAGCAATAGCCTGTTCAACTAGTTTGTTTTCAAACTCGGTAGCTGTTCTAAAAGAGCGCAATGCCTTTAAACCAGCATTTAAAATTTTGGGTAAATGACGTCCATATTTAAAAATAAGTCGTCCTGAATCCAAGAGGATACGCAATAATTTTTTGGGTTGCTGAATATAGCCATCTAAACTTTGGAAGGCCTTGTCTAATTCAGCTCGTTTGGCAGGAGGAGGATAAATATAATCTAGAAAATAATCCCTAAAAAGACTAATTCTTGCCTCATTAAAAAAGGAAGGTAACTCATATTCTTTAACTAAAGTATCATATTGATACCGTTCGTTAATAACCCTTCGATAGCCTAAAATGACTTCGTTTAGCATTTCTTTTTCAGTCAAATTTTTGTTCATATTTTAGAAAAGAATAAAGTTTAATAAAATCGGAAGGTATTTGGGTACTTAGTAATCACGAAATAATAAATTGAACATCTAGAATCCTTGCCTACGGCAGGCAGGCTTTGGGTATTAAATCCTCCGATAAAATCGGAGTAAACTGAGGGAAATCAGATGTTAGTTGTCCAATGCTTGCCCTGTATTTTAATCGGGGTTATTTTTTATCCGTTACTTATTAATTCCCCAACAAAAATTGAGTCATTGCCTTTCCAACTGCTTCTGGCTGGTCATCTAAAATAAAATGTCCACCTTTTAGGCGCTGAACTTGAATATTGGCAAAACATTGGTCTACCCCTTCTATGTATTCCTTAACAATAAGATTTTTTATGGCATAAATATAAAAAATCTTCATTGATTTAAAGGATACCATATTGAGAAAATGGCGTATATTACCAACCGAATAGCAATTAAGTACTCAGACATAATTAGTTTTAATTTTCAGACAGGATTACAAGATTTACATGATTTTGATTTTCAATGAGTTAAATCCTGTCAATCCTGAAATCCTGTCAAAATAAATATAAAGATAATTTTGTCCAGCTACTTAATACGATTAAAAATTATGGAAACCATTAAAGCCTTACCTACAGCTACTAAAACCTTATTATTTATCAATATAGGCATGTTTGCCCTTGCTTATTTAATGCCACAACTCAATCAATTATTAGCACTTCATTATTATGAAAGTCCGCTCTTTATGCCACATCAATTCCTTTCGCATCTTTTTATGCATGGTGGATTAGCGCATTTGGCTTTTAATATGTATGCTTTGGTCATGTTTGGAAGTGTAATAGAAAAGACCCTCGGCACTAAGCGATTTTTACTACTCTATTTTTTTTCGGCAATAGGTGCTTTTTTATTACACATGGGCATCATCTCTTTTGAGTTAGCCAATGTTGCTGCGGATGTAATTAAAACAGTAAGTACCGAAGGCGCAGAAGCTATTGCCAATGGAAAAAATTATACCGATGCTTATCTAGGCGCTATTAATGCCAAATTTAATGGCGCAATGGTCGGTGCTTCGGGAGCGATTATGGGCTTGTTTGCTGCTTTTGCGTTTCTTTATCCCAATATAGAATTACAAATTATTTTCATTCCTTATCCAATTAAGGCAAAATATTTTATGCCCATTTATATGATGATTGAATTATTTTTAGGAGTCAGTAATTTTCAATGGGACAATATCGCTCATTTTGCTCATATTGGCGGGGCTATTTTTGGATTGATATTGATGGTTATATGGAGAAATGAAGAAAAATCGGCTAATACTTTTTAAAAAACTAATCAATAAACTTCTGCGCAAACGTGGCAGAAAATTAAATTTTCAAATTTCAATTTAGAATTTTCAAAATGAAGCAAGACACTCCCTAAAATAAGCTTCAAATAATTTCAAGGCTTGGATTAGTTGTAGATTATTGACCGCAAAAAGATATCAAGGTGCAGCGCACCGCCTACATTCGTATCATCTCGAAGGGTCGAGATAGGTTTGGTACTGGAAATAAGCTTTAAGGTGCAGCGCACCGACCACATTTTACACTTTTTTACAAAGGTGGTCGGTGCGCTGTACCTTAAAAAAGTAGCTAAAAACTAGATACAAAGGTGGTCGTCCCGATAGCTATCGGGATGCACCTCTATCTATCATTTTCAAATTGCTATCTTTTTGCGGTCAATATTGTAGATGCCTTTTGAAAATTGAACATTGAAAATTTTAAATTGAAAATTATGATGCTGGCTTCGCCAGCTCAGGTATTGTCAACAAAATATGTTCATTTTTTAGGGGATAAAGAACCAACACAAAAAAAGGCCTCCATTATGGAAGCCTCAACTCATTATTAACCTAAAAATTAGTTTTTATAAAAGATTGCCTAAATGGCTTTATTTATGTTTTATTTTTGTAGGAAGTACTATTCAATTACTCCCTAAACAGTCAATTAGTTTGTCTGCTTTTATTCAATTTAACCTGCTTCTTTCCTAAATTCAACTTAAAAGTAGTATTTTTATTCAAAATAAGTAAAATTTAACCAAATATGTTAAAAATTAACAAATCATACTGCTACCTTCTATTAAGTTGTTTTGCTATCCTTGTCAATTCAGTTCTCTTTGCCCAAGAAACTGATATATTAATGACCAACAGCCGCAGTATTGATAAAAATCGATACGAAGGAGTAAGGGGCAACCCCTATTTATTTGACGATTGGCTTAAGGGGAAAATCATTAGTGTAGATGCAGATGCAATTGAAGATGTGTTATTAAATTTTAATGGTGAAACGGAAGGGTTTGAAATAAAAAAAGGCGATAATTTTATTGAATTAGACCCTAAATGGTACATTAGGGTATCAGTAGAAGATAAAGCAACGAATGAACCCATCATTTTCCAAAAGCACTTTTTACCACCTTTAGCTAATAAATTCACAAGGGTCGTTTATAAAGGGAAAAACTTAAATGTTGTAGAAAGTTTTACGGCCAAAATTCAAGTAAAAGTAATCCATAATGTTGGTAAAGACCAAGAATTAAAAAGATTTCATGGCAAGCGCAATTATTATTTAATTAAAGATAAAAAGATAACGCTTATTAAATCAAAAAAGAAGAGTTTATTCGCTTTATTAGGCCATAAATCTGAATTGGAAAAGTTTGCTAAAAAGGAAAAATTGAAATTAACTTCAGAAGCTGATTTAATCAAGCTGTTTACTTTTTATGAAGAAAAAGGGTTTGGGAAATAAGCCTAAAATTTCCTATTTTTGCGCCCTTTAACTAAAAGGCTAACAAAAGTCTTTACCGATTTGGATGGTCAAAATAATTGACCACCAATAAGGAATTTTGTTTCATTACCTAAAAATAAAATAATGACTGCAGAAATGCATACAGAGAAAGGTGTTATGACTATCGAATTTTATGAAAACGATGCACCTAATACAGTCGCTAACTTTGTCAAATTAGCTAAAAGTGGCTATTATGATGGCTTAACTTTCCACAGAGTACTACCTGATTTTGTAATTCAAGGTGGCTGCCCAAATACTAGGAAGGGTGCTTCTGGCATGCCTGGAACAGGTGGTCCTGGTTATAAAATTGATTGTGAATTAACTGGTGATAACCAATTTCATGACAAAGGTGTTTTGTCAATGGCACATGCTGGAAGAAATACAGGCGGTTCTCAATTCTTTATTTGCCATAGTAGAACCAATACGGCTCATTTAGATAGAAACCATACTTGCTTTGGAAAAGTGGTGGATGGCTTAGATGTTATTGATGATGTTCGACAAGGAGACGGGATTTTGAAGGTGCTTGTTTTGGATGGCGATGCAGCATAAAATAGGTATCGGGTATCAGTTGTCAGGTCAGATGGCTTGTGTCTAACCTGATACCCGAAACCTTTTACCTTGATTCCTTATATATTAACTAGACTCTTCAGCAAACAAATTTGATTTTTAGCCCGCACCAAGTTTTGCTCTTTATGCTTCACTTTGTAATAAACATCTCCTAGTAAATAATCGGTCAAAAAGCGAAGCGCTTGTTCAAAAATAGTTAACTGTCCGCCGGTTAGTAGTAAGGACGATTCCAAATCTGTTAATTGCTCTTTCATTCCATCTTTATAGCCTGCTGTTAATGCATGAAGTATTTCTTTCCTAACATAAATTTGTTCAAAATCAGCACTATTTTCATCCTGAAGTGGGGTGAAAGTTCGCACCATATCTCCATAGTCATATAATAAAGTGCCCGGCATTAGCGTGTCCAAATCTATTACACAAACTGCTTTTCCTGTCTTTCGACTAAAAAGAATGTTATTAATTTTTGTGTCATTATGGGTCACTCTTAACGGTAGTTTTACCTTGCTAATTGATTTTAATAAATAGTGATATTGCTGCAAGGTTTTAATAGGCTGTTTTGCTTTTGCTTTCCGTTCCTTTTTGCCATGCTCAACGGCTTTTAAAAATTGTTGGTATCGCAAATTTGTATTATGAAAATCGGGAATAGTAACATGTAACAACTTTGCTTGAAAATCACTTAAATAATTGGCGTATTCTCCAAAGACAAAAGCGGCATTATATGCTTGATTTTCATTACTAACCTTATTAAAAGTGTGCGTGTTTTCAATAAAAAGATACATTCTCCAGTAATTTCCGTCTAGGCAAACCAACCATTTATCATCGGCTGCAACTGGTACTAAAATCTTTTTGGGATATTTTTTATACAATAAAAATTTTGCTACATTAATTATATTCTCCATCACTCCAACTGGATGCTTGAAGATTTGCGTATTTATTTTTTGTAGAATGAATGCCTGCTGCTTTAAGCCATTGATGGTACTTACTTTATAGGTATGATTAATATGACCTATTTCAATGGGTATTACTTGAGTTATGGCTGTATAATGTAGGTTAAATTGATTGATAATGGGTTGTAATTTTTCTTTCATCTTCATTAATGTATTTGTCCTCGAATTAATAATGGAAAACTAGAAAATGTTAATTGTATTTCCAATTTTTTAAATAGGATTTGCAAGATTAGTGATGATTAATCTTACTTTTGCGGAATAATCAAAAACTTTATTGTTAAATGTCTAGACTCATTATTATCTCTAATCGGTTACCGATTACCATTGATAAAAAAGAAGGAGAACTAATCTATCATCCAAGTGCAGGAGGATTAGCGACTGGTTTAAGTTCTTTGGATGAGTCTGTTGAGAAGCTATGGATTGGTTGGCCAGGAAAAGCAATTGCAGATGATTGGGAGCAAGCTGCCATTAAAAACGACTTGAAAAAAGATGGGCTAGTCCCTGTTTTTTTAAGCCAACAAGACATTGAATGTTTTTATGAAGGTTTTAGTAATAAGGTAATCTGGCCACATTTTCATTACTTTACCCAATTTACGACCTATAATAATAATACTTATTGGGAAGCCTATAAAAAAGTCAATCGTTTATTTCAATCAGCCGTTGCGGAAAATTACCGTGAAGGGGACTTAATTTGGGTACAAGATTATCAGTTAATGTTGTTGCCCGCTTTAATTCGAGAAAAATTCCCCGCTGCGAGTATTGGTTTTTTCTTACACATTCCCTTTCCTTCCTATGAAATATTTCGGGTGTTGCCTTGGCGTAAACAATTATTAGATGGTGTTTTAGGGGCGGATCAAATTGGGTTCCATACCTATAATTATATGCGGCATTTTTTAAGTGCAGCTTATAGAATATCAGGTATAGAACATAATTTTGGCAAGATGGTAGTCAAGGATCGAATGGTGAACGTAGATGTATTTCCTATGGGCATTGACTACTGGAAATATGCCAAACATGAAGTTACCCTAGATCCTAGAGATGAAGCCTTTAAAATTGAGCGAATGGCACGCAAGAAAACAATTGTTTTGTCTATTGACCGCCTCGATTATACCAAAGGCATTCCTCAACGAATTAAGGCTTTTGAAAGTTTTTTAGAAACCTATTCCGAATATATAGAAAAAGTAACGCTGCTTTTAGTGGTTGTTCCTTCCCGATCCAATGTAGATCAGTATCAAGAGTTAAAAGCAGAAGTAGATTCGCTAGTTGGCAGAATTAACGGTTTATATGGTTCTTATGATTGGTCGCCCATCCAATATTTTTATCGATCTCTTCCTTTTAAAGTTTTATCTACCCTCTACAAAGTATCCCAAATCGCAATGATTACCCCATTGAGAGATGGGATGAATTTAGTCGCCAAAGAATATATTGCTAGTAAAGAGACAAGTGAACAAGGAGTCTTGATTTTAAGTGAAATGGCAGGGGCTGCCAATGAGCTAACAGAAGCCCTCATTGTCAATCCACATGATAGTGATGACATTGTAGAAACCTTAAAAACGGCTATTGAAATGAATGCATCTGAGCAAAGATGGCGGCTCAAAAAAATGCAAGAAGGACTCAAGAAATATAATGTCAAAAACTGGGCAGAAAACTTTATTAATAATTTAGTGGATTTAACCAAACAACAAAAAAATAACGAAGTGCATTTACTCAATAGCAATACTGCCAAAGATATTATTGAAGCGTATCAACAATCATCTCAACGACTATTAATCCTAGATTATGATGGTACTTTAATGAGTTTCCAAAATGATCCGCAAGCAGTTGTTCCAGACGCAGCATTATTGACCATTTTAAGTCAACTATGTGCAGATGAACGCAATAAAGTGGTCATTAATACAGGCAGAGATAGAGAAACCATCGGTCGTTGGTTAGGACATTTACCCATCGAATTTGCTGCCGAGCATGGTGTTTGGACTAAAAAAGGCAAAAAATGGAAAAAGAACCCTGGCTTGCGGAATGAATGGAAACCCGATGTACAATCCGTTTTGGAAAGTATGGTTGAGCGAACCCCCGGTTCTTTTATTGAAGAAAAAGATTATTCGCTCGCTTGGCACTATCGAAAAATTGATAAAGAATTGGGAGCCAAAAGAATTCGAGAATTTAGAGACGTCTTGGCTTATTTAACGGGCAATTTGGATTTACAAGTTTTAGAAGGCAATAAAGTCATAGAAATTAAAAATGCTGGTGTCAGTAAAGGGCAAGCCACACTCGGTTGGAGTAATGCCAAAGAATGGGACTTTATTTTTGCTATTGGCGATGACCATACAGATGAGGATACTTTTAAAGCATTGCCCAAAACGGCTTTTACCGTCAAAGTTGGTGACCTTAAATCGGAAGCTCGATTTAATATTGGATCAGTAGACCATGTTCGGAGTTTGCTGAATTTATTTTTAGGGGCTTAAGCCAGTTTTAAAACCAACAAATTGTCGATTTTTTAAAATGTTGATAAATTTTTAAATTTCAACCTCAACCTCAACCTCAATTCCCGCCGAAGGTGGTTTAAAATTGAAAATTTGAAAAAGTTTTTTAGCTGATTATCTATTGTTTGATTTTTAGCTCATACGTCTTTACCGTGAACCATTTACCGATAGTCTTAAACAACAGCTTGTGCCTCTATTTCAATCATAAATTCTTCATTGGCAAGTCCCTTTACATTAACCCAAGTACTCGCAGGTGGGTTTTTAGTACTAAAAGTTTCTTTGAGTATAGCAGTTATAATTGCTCCATCTTCTTGCTGATAATCCACTTTATAAATTCTTAACATCGTAATGTTTTCCAGCGTTCCGCCTACGGATTCAATAGCAATTTTCAAGTTATCAAATGCTTTTCGGGTTTGTATTTCCAAATTATTTGGGCCAATTATATTTAGGTTTTCATCCCATGCCACTTGACCAGAAATGAATACTAATTTCCCTAGAGGAGCAATTACAACTTGTGAGAATCCATATTGAGTTGAGTTAAAAAGCGCAGCTGGATTAACTGTTTTTTTGACCATATTGTGTTTAGGTAAAACTTTTGGGTAAGTGAAGTAAAACTAAATTGATTCATCATCTTAACTAGCAAATATATGATAATACACGGCCAAAAAAGGTATTGATTTGTCCAATAAATAACATTTTTAACAGAAAGGAAATAGACTACTTTTCTGTAAAATAAAAATAACATTATATTTGAACTCTTCTCTTGATCTTATTCAAAAAACGGGTTTACCCTCTTTGACTAACTACTTAATAATCAAATTAGCAAATTGTAATATTTCTGATTGTAACGGATTGCGGTGATTCCTAAATTTAACCCCTTTAGGGGTTTTAGGTCGGTAGAAATTGGCGATTTTCAAGATTTTCCTGTGCCTTTAGGTACAGTATATATCACATTCCGTACCTGACGGCACGGTGGGATTCGGCTTAATTCTATATTTCTACCAACATTTTGTCCCGCTGGGACAA
>CAZXYA010000167.1:0-15856 GCA_964644655.1 uncultured Saprospiraceae bacterium
CTGATGGTACTGCCCTTCATGGGTGGGAGAGTAGGTCGCTGCCTTTTTTTTTACTCTTTTTTGATAAAGATAGAGTAAATCAAACAAAAGAATCAATATCAACAAAACGCTTCGACGGAAGCAATCAAGCTCAACCATATGGTTGGGCTTTTTTATTTGTCTGCTTTTTTCTACCCATATCTTCTCTTCATTTCCCTTATTTTCTATTCCTTGCTTGCTATTAAATTAAAAATAAATATAAATAATAATATATTAGGCATTGATTTTGTATTACTTAAGTGTAATTAGATAGTCGGATTAAAAATTGATATTACAAAAATTACTATTATTACTTAATCACGTCTAATATCTGTGTCCCTTCATTTATCCGCGATATTAATTGCTATTACGGATAAATGAAGGGACACGGATAATTATCAATTTTTTATTTTAATAATACATCTAAAATCCGTTGGGATACCAATCCGTTGAGAAAAACACACCCAACAGATTAGCTTCCCAACGGATTTTATCAAGCTTAATTATATCCAAAAGACTACTTTCCACTAATCTCACATCTAACTAATCTCCAGTATTTTCTAGTTTTTACACTATTAACATCAGCCGATATTTATCAGTAGCGAGGCTACCACATTTTTATTTTCCTATGAAACAACACTATCCAATTTACTTAAGGGATTTCGCAAAAAATAACCTACGCAGACGAGCTAGGAGGATTGTAAACGGATTTAACGGATCTGTTGGATTTAAACGGATTTTCCTTATAACGTGTATTATCTTTTTGCGTAGGTTATTTTTTTCCTTTTCCCTAAAAGGATTATTTTCTTTTATTTTCCCATTTCTAATATTACATTTAGCAATGGCTACTCCTACAATATTAAATAAGGAAACTCCAGCATGTAATGCTGTTATTCATTTAAGTTTATCGACTAACTGCGAAGCGATTATCACGCCTGATGTAGTATTAGAAGCACCAGATATGATGAATAGCTATCGCATTTTTATAACGTCACCTAGTGATTCTTTAGGATATTATTCAAATAATGGGACAGATAGCGTTGTCCTATTACAAACGGGCACTTATGCTTATTCTATTATTGATAGTGCAGATGATTTTTGTGCTGGACAAATAATTGCAGAAGATAAATTAGCACCAAGCTTTACGAGTTTGCCAAGAGATACTTTTGTGAATTGTATTTTTAACTTAACAGAATTAGGGATTGGAGCCACACTTCCAATAGCTACCGATAATTGTGGTGGGGCTATGGTTTCTTTTGAGTCTGCGGCTATAGAAGAAGGGAATACTGCTTGTGATACCAACATAATTGCTTCCTTATGGAAAGCAGTAGACGCTTTTGGAAATATTACAATAGATACACAGCGGACAGTTTTTATTCAACCAAAAATTAATCAATTTATTGCTCCAGAAGATATTACTTTAAGTTGTGGAGAAGATGAAAGTAGTGACATAGATAATTTTACAAAAACAGGTTATCCAAGTATTCAAATTGGCAAAATTATCAATGATAATTTTATAGTTACAGATACCGTACTTTTTGGTGAGGGCATGACCTCTTGTAATTTTGGAATCAGCCATCGAGATATAAGGAAAACGATTGATTGTGAAATTGAAGTAACTAGATTTTGGGAGGTGATTGATTGGTGCAATAGTAATTCGACAAATATTACTATTGATACGCAAATTATTCGATTTGTGGATACGATTGCCCCCATTTTTGAAATACCTGAACATGGAAGTTTACTAAATCCTAAAAGGATTGATTTAAATGAACAATGTCAATTTGACGTGATGTTAACACAGCCAATGGCAACGGATAATTGTGATACTGTACCTAAAGTAGAAATGTATGAAGTGGCTCAATTGACGGATGGTATTTTTGTGAATATAGGATCAAATCTAAATAGCATTTCCTTGTCTGCTGATACTTTTCGATTAGGTTATCGAGCATTTGATAATTGTGTTTATCAACCTAAAGAAGATACAACATTTGTTTATTTAATAACGAAAGATATTACTGCGCCTGCAGTAATTTGTGCGAATGATTTAATCATTTCTATTGCGAATGATCAAGGGGTTATTTTGGATGCAGTTACAGTAGATGATGGTAGTTTTGATGCTTGTGGAAAGATAACTAGGGCTATTCGTAGAAAAGACATTGATTCCTCTTGGCAATCTTCTATTTTTCTACCTTGCGAATTGGTGGATAGTCAACTCTTAGTAGAACTAAGAATAACAGATATTGCTGGAAACGAAAGTTTTTGCTGGACATCTGTACGATTAGAAGATAATGTAAGTCCTACTTGCCAAAACTTACCCGACCAAATAATAACTTGTGAAGTTATAAAAGCAAATGATTTTGGATTGTCCACAGATACTAATAATAATGGTGTTTTTGAAGATGGAGAATGGCACAAGATGACTAATAATCAAATGATAGCTTATAATCAAACTTTTGGTGCGCCCGCCTGCCTTGAAAATATTACATGTAATTTTTTTACTATTGAACAACAATATCAACGATTGGACAATACCTGTGGTATGGCAGAAATTCAACGTAGGTATCGAGGAATAGATGCGCAAGGTAATATTGGCAATTGGGCAACTCAAATAATTAGGGTAAACTATCAAGCAGATTGGGAAATTACATTTTCACCAGATTGGGAAGGTAATTGCAATGAGGCGATTCCGATTCCTTTTATTAAAATTCAAAATGGAGTTTGTGATAATTTAAGTATTAGTATTACTGAAAATACTTTTCCCGCAGCTGATGATTATTGTTTAAAGGTAGAACGAATTTACCAAGTTATTAATACTTGTCTGCTAAGACCAAGTACGATTCCTTTGACCATTTCTCGCCCAGAAAATTCAGATGGAAATGTTGTAGATTCTTTAACTATCAGTAGTGATAGCTTAGGAACTAATGCTCATTTATTATACAAGCAAATACTAAAAATTCGTTCGACTGAACGACCTGACTTGGTTATTCAAGAGGTCGAAACTTGTTTAACGGGAATACATTCAGATTCTATTAATGCAAAAATTGACAGCCTACAAAACTGTGGAGAACTTAGGACATTCACGGCGGCGGCTAAAGATTGTGTAGGGAATGATATTACAAATTATTTATGGAATTTCTTTGAAAATGATAGCCTAAAAGAGAGTGGAACAGGTGACTCTTTTACTAAAACAGTCGTACCAAATATTGATTATACGGTTCAATTTATTGCCATAGATGCTTGTAATAACCAAGCCGAAGAACGCAAAGATTTTACTTTTCTAGATTGTGCTAAACCAACTTTATTTACTCGAACAGGTATAGCCTTGGAATTAACAGAAAAGGCCATTGAAATATGGGCAAATGATTTTGATAATGGAAGCCATGATAATTGTACCGATCAAGCGACCTTATTGGATAATTTTAGAATATGGCATGAAAAACTAGGATTTGATTATCCAGAAGATATTGCCAATATTAAAACATTGCCTAAACTATTAACTTTTACTTGCGAAGAATTAACAACACAAGAAGTTTTTATCTACGCTTTTGACGAAGCGGATAATTTTGATTACACCTCTGTTTTTGTAGCTGTTCAAGATAATAGAGAATCTTGCTTAGAAATTAATCGAGTTAGGATTGCTGGACAAATCATGAATGAAAAAGGAGAAGAAATTGAAGCAGTTAATATCAATTTGCTAGAAGATAACACCTTGTCTGAAAGGACCGTTATTGATGGACATTATTTATTTGATATACCCAGCGGGAAAAATTATACCATTGAACCAATTAAAAATACGAACCCTTTGAATGGGATTACTACTTTTGATTTAGTTTTGATTAACAAGCATATTTTAGGAATTGCTCCATTCAATTCACCCTATCAACATATAGCAGCAGATGTCAATAAATCAGGAACAATTACAGCTTTTGATTTGGTGCATCTACGGAAATTGATATTAAATCTTATTTCCGATTTTCCTGCGAATAATAGTTGGCGTTTTATAGATAGTAATTATGAATTTATAACAGAAAAGCCCGAGAGAGAGGAATTTCCAGAACAGATGAGCTTAAATGCTATAGATACAGATTATATAGGGTTTAATTTTATTGGTGTTAAAATTGGAGACATTAATGGGAGTGCTATATCAAATAGTTTGAAGTTAGCCAATACTAGAAATATAAAAGATGCTTTTAAATTTGAATTTCAAGATCGTTGGATTAAAATGGGAGAAGTCGTAGAAATACCATTTGTAATCAATAATTTGAAGGAGATAGAAGGTTTACAATTTGCTTTAGCATTTGAAGAATTGGAGGTATTGAACTTTGAAGAGGGGGTAGCTAGGGCTGAACACTTTAATTTGAAAACGGTAGACAATGGACAATTAGCAATGAGTTGGTTTAAAACGACGGAATTGAGAACGGATAACTATCTATTTAAGATTAACTTTAAAGCAAAGAATGCAGGACTATTGAGTAATTTATTAAGCATACAAAATGAAAGAATGCCTGCGGAGGCTTATACAAACAACCAAGAAATTAGGAGTATCAGTTTGGCATTTTCTAATAATATTCAACAAGAGCAATTTGAACTATTTCAGAACAAGCCGAACCCATTTAAACATCAAACAATCATTCCTTTTTATTTGCCAAAAGCAGGATTCATTGATTTGAAAATTATGGATATTCAAGGTAGAGTTTTACAACATCTTGTTAAACGATATGAAATTGGATTTAATGAAGTTGTCATAGATAGTCGAATTATATCGACTACTGGTGTTTTGTATTATCAATTGACTGATGGAAATAGGATGGCTACTAAAAAAATGATTATTTTGGAATAATTCAAAAAATTTAATTGGTGCAATAACGCCTGTTTTAAAACCTTGAAATGAGCGTTTCTCGTCAGATAAAGTAAGATTAAAAAAACTACGCTGAAAATTTCCTAACTATTTTATAGAAATATTATAGTGATTCAAAAAAATTTTAGTGTTTTGCTCGGCTGCACAGCAGCCGAGCAAAGGGATCTTTAGCTATTTTAAAATCACTTTTTACCCCGTGAGAAAAATATAGTTACGAATAAACATTAAAGCTATTGTTACCCAATAGCAGGGTGATGATAAAAATACTACAAATAAATAGCTAGTTTGCCTTAGTAAAAACCTTGTTTTGTAACTACTTTTATGCTTTTAATTCACAATTATTACAAAACAAGAAAGTATTTTAATCTATCACCCCGTTGGGTATATATAGCCAATACTAATTATTATAAACAATTCTATGATTCATTTGATTACCTTCATCATCAACTATTTGAACTTGATACATGCCTGGTACTAGTTTTTTTATAGGACTAATAATAATATTATTTTGAATTCCATCAACTCGTTCTGTTTGTTGATGGAGTATTCTTCCTGATATATCCATTAATTTGACAATTAAGATGGTAGGACGATTTGTTTCAGTTGATATATTAAAACTATCAGAAAAAGGGTTGGGATAAACTTTAGTGGATGGCCTTCTGAGCAGCTTATCCTCAAAAGAAATTGGATTGTAGTCATTATTATCGAATTCTCGGTTAGTTCTTGGCAACGATTTGGTAGTCAATAAATCTTCCATTTCATTTTGAGAGGCTACTTTAAAACCACTACCACCATATACTTCATTATTAGCAAAAGTGTAATATACAATTTCACTTTCTGCATAAGGACAAAAAGGTGTTTTAACCTTTGCTGAAAAGACACAATAACTACAATTGCTACTACTATTAAAATTCATGAAAATTCCAGAGGAACTAAAAGGGCAACAACCAGTAACTCTTTTCCATTCTTCTACAATAATATTTGTGTTACCTGCCCAATCATTCAACCTAATATTAGTTTGACCTGAAGAAACAATATTAAAGGAATATGGAGCTAAATTTCTAGGCGCAGAATTATTTTGATAGGTACCTCCAATCTCTCCAGAAAAATCACAATAATATGGGTTGAAAATTAAATTTTGACTAGCTAAAATTGAACATTCTTGTTTCAATTTTGGTAATGGATTAAGCCCAAAACTACCATTCCAAGGTGCAGATGCAAATGCTGTATTTGTTAATATACCTTGACATCCACCACCATTATTGCAATGAAATTTTTGAGCAGAATAAGAAGTAATATCATCATATAAGCCTTGCATAAATACAATTGGGTTGTCTCTATGTGTCCATAAACCTTCTTGATTGTCAACTACATCAATCAAATTATAACAATCATTTGCACTATTACCTCCATAGCAAGGTAAAGATGTCTCGAAAGGATCAATTGAGTTAGGGGTCAATGCACATGTGCCACTTAGTCCAGGTTCAGACAAAGCATCTGATTCACTTAAATAAAAGCCATGTGAACCCGCAGCACTATAAACATTTACAGGGTTTAGTCCTATTGCAAAACTATTACCACTATTACCACATATTCCTCGTTTATTAAACTCACCATGATGAGTTGCAAATATCCCCATATATTGATTTTTGTCGATAGGGAAACTAGAACAATAAGACGACTTGTCAACAATTATAATAACTCTCTCTAAGTCATTTTCATGTTCATCTTCAGAACATCCCGCAGTACTATTAGCATAGTCAGCAGGGTAAAAAAAGGAATATGTAATAATCCAATAATCTTCTGTCCAATGTACTGCGTAGTAGACTGACCTACTTGCTGAAAGCGCTAAGTCTGCATATGCATTTTCCCAATTGTCTCTAGTATCAAGTGTTTGATCAAAATCTACTGCTACATATCTATCTAAAGAGGCATTAAACACACTTTGATTTACCTGTGGTGCAAAAGTTGTGGCAATATCTCTATTACAATTTTTAATTCCTGTTAATGTATTTGGAAGAGTTAGACAATTACATTGGCCAAAACTAGTTGTCCATGTGCAACAGATTAAAAAAAATAAGCAAAAGAAATTTCTAATAAAATGGTAGATTTTCTTAGAATGTAGGTTCATAATAAATAAATTTTGAGGTTTAAAAAATTAAAATTGGAATATAAAGTTAATAGATATTTAATGATTTAGCAATCAATAATTTACATATTTAATTAACGTATGTTGAATATTTGTAATGTGACTGCATTGATTTTAGTACTGTCAATTTGGTTATTTTATCTTTTTAAAATGTTGATAATCAGTTAAATGAATTTTTTGATTAGCATATTTTAAAAAAATAGATTTCCCTATAAATCAACCTATTAGGCCTATAAACTTAACTATACCAGCTATTCTTAGGGTAATACAATTACGTAAAGTTAAAACACATGAAAATCAGAGGAAATTCTAATAAATATTCATTACAAAACTGGAAATGGTAAAATCAAAAGCAAAAAGATTCAAAATAACTGAAAAATAGAGCAAATTTGTTAGATAAGGCAGTTATCAACTTTTTGATAATTTTTAAAAATGCTCATTTTTTTCTTTCATTTCTGATTTTATAAGGAATTTAATACGTGTGTTTTTTACCCTAATAATAGCTGTAACTATACTTCACTCGAGATAAAAAATGATTTTCCACTTTAACCTATAGTATGGACAATGCCCATAGCCATCAAACTAAGGGTTTTCTGCCTCTTTCAAGGTACGATATAGGTAGTTACAAGGGATTATCCATACAATTTAGAAATCACTTTTATACCATTTAATGTGTAAATATTGTGTGAAATGAAAGAAAGCAGTATCCATACTTGAATACTGCCTTGAAAATCACCTATAACATTTTTAGATTAGAGAAAAGAGACTACATTTCGTCTAAGTTTAACAATTGAATGATATCTCGATTCTTTACTTGCGATATTTTATCCTAAGTAGCTATTTACTAATTTTAATTATCTGCTCACTAACCTGTGCCCGCTGATTAATTGTCACGCCATTTATCCAATAAGTACCATCCGTTAAATTGGATAAATCTAAACTCAAATCATTCGAGCCACTATGCAATTTTGTTGTATTCCTAAAAAGGATGCGTCCTTGCATATCAGAAATCGAATAGTTTAAGACATCCTTTTTAACCGATTTAATTCTGACCGTTAATTGTCCTGGCGTTGGATTGGGAAATAAATGAACTTGACGAGCAGATAGATTTACACGGTTGGTAATAGGAGTAGATAAATCTAGTGCTGTTTCCGTGGTAAATTGTATCGATTCACTCCAAATAATTTCTTCTCCGCATTCTGTACCTACCCTAATTTCATAAGTGGTATTTGGATCTAATTCATCCAAAAATACTTCTGCTTCTTCCACCTCAAAATCCCATATTTCGGCTTCTCCTACTTGATTGATTTCAATCAAATAAATTTCCTGGTTATCAACTGTTTGCCATAAAAGAAAAGCTTCTGTTTCCGTTACTTCTTCTATACTGATTGCTTCAACACTAGAACACATAATAGTTTGGAACTGACTAATTGGTGTGGAATTCATCTCGCCCTCACAATCCAATGAAATTCGATAGTCGTAAGTAGTTCCAGAAATCAAATCTTCTATAAAAACTTCCCTATCTTCTATTTCCACAGTTATCCATTCCCCTCCTGCTAAACGATAGTCAAAAACAAATGGTAATTCAGCTATTTCATCTTCAATGTCTAGGAAGAAAAAAGCTTCCATTATTGCTGTTTCTACTTCTATAAATTCTGTTAAATCAACTTCTTCAATTAAACTACAAATGTCTTCTACGTTTTCATTATCATTATTGCTATCATCGTCCTCTTCATCGCTATCGTCGTCGTCCTCCTCTTCGTCATTATCGCTATCTTCGTCCTCTTCCTCGTCATTATCGCTACCTGTTTCTGGAATGGCTACGCCAACTTCGGGCAATAGATTAAATTTGATTTCAGCTAACCCTGCACAGCTTGCATTTCCATGATTGCTAATGGCAGTTAATAAGACAAACTGAGCTTTGAGATTACTGAAATCTGGCCCTGAAAAACCACTATAAACGGCTTCTCCTTTAGCTTTGGGAAAATTCATTTCTCCAAGTGTTGTCCATGTTTGTCCATCTTCGGAATAGTCAATTTTCACCAAATTAAATCCTTGATCTAACTGGGCAGGGTCATTGGTATTCCACACCCAAGTTTTGGATAGATTCCTGACCGAACCAAAATTGTATTGTATCCAATGGCTATTACCATATTCTGCAATGGGATTAGGTGTTTTATCGCAGGATACCCAAGTATCTTTCCAAATACTAGCATCTGAATCGACACATTGTGCGGATAAAGCATTGATAAAGAAAAAAGTAAGACAGCATATATAAATTAATTTTTTCATTATTTTTTATTTTTGAATTAGGTCGATATTTTAAATCTTGCTTCTGACAATAAATTTTAATTTATGGTCTGATTTCTGACTTCTTTTAAATCTGCATAAACCCAAGTGGCGCAGCATTCGACATCGTATTGTAAAAATTACCTATGTTTGGAAATAAGACCACCAAATCTCCTTTAGAGACCCCATACCAAAGAGCTAATTCTGCAAAGTATTCATCAGTAGAAACTTTAGGAATAATGACCCCACCACCAACTTCAATATCTGTATTTAGATTCAGACTAGGATAACTGCCATAGATTTCTTTACCTTTGACTTTACTACCCATTACTAAGACATTGCCACCCCAAGCATGATCGGTTCCATTACCATTAGAAGTCAAGGTTCGAGCGAAATCGGAAGTGGTAAAAGTGGTGACACAATCTTCTACATTCAATTCTCCCAAAGCAGTTTGAAATTCACTCATTGCTTTACTCAATACGCCCAACATTTGTGCTTGAGCGTTCAACACTTCGTCGTGATGGTCCCAACCGTCGAAACGAACAAAAAAGGTTTGTCTTTTGACCCCTAATTCTTTTCGTACTTTAATGGTCCGAGCAATCATTTGTAAACTTTGAGACAATTCTGTTTCCGAAAAAGTAGTGGTTAAATTGGACGTATTACCAACTGCTGCGCTAAATAGTTCATGTGTATTCTGACTGGCATCAATTACACCTGCATAAGACTGTTTGAAGATATCTTGATACTGTTTTTCCATCAAACTTTTAACTGCGCCAGTTCTAATCTGGTCAAAAGTGCTCGATTCTTTATAACCTTGAATACCGATACTGCCTGAACCTGTTGGTAAGATGCTATATTCAGAAGCTTGTTGGCCCAACTGAAAAACATTCTTTCCAGACAGGGAAATATTCATAGAAATATCTTGATTGCTATTAGCGGATTGAACTAGGTCTGCTAATCGACCGCCCCAACCTGTAGGTGACTTTGTTTGAGGCACAGAAGTTTGCCATTGTTGGTCTTGGTCTGCATGCGAAAATAAACCAAAAGGCAATTTGGCCCCATTATTATATCCTGCTTTATTGGTAGGCTCTACTAAGGTGCCTACGTTGTTAACTAAAGCTAATTTTCCTTGGTCGAATAAGCCTTTCAATTCAGTCATCGCTGGATGGAGTCCCAATTCCTTTTCATTATAAGCAGTTGGATTTAATTGTAATAAAGAGTTTTGAGCTAGCGCTAAATTAGAACGGGTCTTTTTATACTCGTTATAATGACTGTTGCTAGTTGGAACTAACATATTATAAGCATCATTTCCTCCTCCAAGCATAATACAAACCAAGGCTCTATAATCTTCGCCACTACTACCTGTCAGATATCGAGCATTATTCATAGAGGCGGCACTCATGGATTGTAAATTAAATAAAGTAGAAAAGAAAGTAGTAGAACCTACGGCTGCACAACTAGCAGTTCCTAGGAAAGATCTACGGCTATATTTTTTGGACATAATTTTTAATTCTAAATTAGGGGTGTTAAGAAAAATTTCCAATGCTAAAATTTAGCACAAAGTCTACATCTTTGCACGATGTTTTTCCCCCTTTGAAGGGGGCAAGGGGGATGTTTTTCGATAAGTTTAGGTGTAACATCCCCCTTAAGGCTAGACCTTTTCTTCCCCAAAGAAAGCTAGGCGCCTTCAAAAGGGGGAATTGCTCCGTGCAAATTTTAAAAATTCTGCAAAAAAATTAACTAAATATTTTTCTTAACAGCCCTAATGATAAATGATGAATTGATTAGCCTGATGGCAAAAGAATCTAGCGAAACGGTTACTTTAAAATCACATAATCAGGTGAAATTAGTATCAAGTAAATAGCCATATTGACTCGGTCAGCAGGGCTATTCAATGACTGAATAGCTGCCTTAATAATGTTTTTTGTGTCATTGGACAAAAGACCATTGGCTAATAAAATATCTAAGTGATTGATTAATTGGTCAGGATTATTGGCCAACATTTCTTCTTTGGAAAAATTTATGTGATAGCGAGTATTTTCACTATCTTCTTCCAAATCATCTCCCTCTATAATATCACTAACTAAATAACTTCTTTGAATAGCTAATTCATCCATAAGATTCACTAAACCTATCGCATTAGTTGAATTCAAAATCTGAAATTCAGGTGCTATCTGATACTGTTGATTGATTAGACCCTGTGGACTATAATCTGGTAAAAAGAAATTGAAAACGCTAGGTGCTCTTAGAGGTGCTTGTCCTATGGCATTATTAACATCCCAAAATTCAAAAAGGTATTCTCCATTTGGACTTTGCAAAGGAAAAGCTTTTAAAAAATTCATATACCGAACCAATGGTTCTCTTAACTTACCGAAGGTATAGCTTTCCGTAGGTTGACAAGTCCTAGCCTCAGGGTCTAACAAAATCGCTTTGATGACCTTTTGAAAATTATTTTCTTCGAAAGGATTAAAAACATTAGCTACTCGCTGAACATAGCTGCCACTAGGATTAGAGGTAGTCATAAACTTAATTAGCGATTGGGCGATAAAAGGGGCGGTATTGGAATGGCTAGATAAATGATCTAAGGTTTGATTAAGGTCTTGCATACCTGTTTGTCCTGCTGGTAATACTAGACCATTCAGTAGCTGTTTTTCGCTATTATCATGGTAATTATCGTACATTTTCATTGGTGTTACCACCATTTGTAAAATATTGCCGCCTTCGTCTCCTTCTTCATCAAATGTGCCAAATATGCCATTGGGTTGACCATCTCCTAATCCTGTAAAAACTTGCGCAAATTCTTTGATGTCGGCATTGGTATAGGTGGGAATAAATTGATTGTTCGCATCGTATTTTCTTTGCCCGTTTTGATTTAATTCCCATAAACCTATACTAAATAATTGCATGATTTCTCTAGCATAATTTTCATCGGGGTGAATATTATTTGCTGGGTCTGCTTTAGGGTTATTAAAATGAGATAGAAAGAGTCCCATAGCAGGACTTAAAGTAACATCGTTTATCAAATTTCGATAGTTCTTGAAAGCATTCGTACCTAATAAGTCGTAATAAGTACCGCCCATTTGAGAGACATCTTCAAAAAAATCAGAATTATTATTGATGACCATGATTTCACTTAAAATAAAGGTCATCCGATGGCGGAGTAAATCAGGAGCAGTCAGATTATTATGCATCCAAGCAGATTCATACCAAGGTTTAAAAATACCTCCCCCTTCTTCAAGTTCCTCTTGACTTACATGGGCGCCCCATTGCTGAAACATCTTTGGGACAATCTTAATTTGTGGTAAATCAAATTGTTCTTCTAACCAAGCTTCATAGCCCATCGCCGCAGTCATTTGGATGGTTGCTAGGTCTGCACCAAAAGTAGCTTGGGCTAAAAATCGAGAAGCATCTTTTAGCTGAGCCTCATTTTGGATGGGAAAACCATCTACGGATTTTTCGCCTTTGACCGTATTGCTGGCAGAACTAGTTGTGACAATAATGCCATTGTCATGCCCCGCCCCTAAAAAATCATAGTGTTTGAGCTGCTGAGCAGCTAAATGTGAGGTGGTAATAGCCAATAGAGAAAATAACAGAATTTTTTTCATAAACGGGATTTATTTTAATGAATAAATGCTTTGTTTATGAATAGAACAGGGTAGGCTAATTTTACCCTACCTTGTTTTTGAAAAAAATAATAATAAGAGATAATTTAGTACATTTGAGGATATGTTTTCTCATATACATTTCTATTTGCATTGTACCCTATCTAAGTGACGGTGGGATGTCAAAAAACTGTTTGACCAGAAATGAGGAAATATATTTACGGATGGGAAGCTTTTGACTTGATTTCCTGCCTGCCGGCAAATAGGTTTGTTTCTTTTTTTATCGAAGAAAAAAGAAAAAGCAGAAAATTATTTTTATGTAGGTGATAAAATGACTTATTATTATTATCTTTTGCCCTTTCTGTTTTGGAACTGCCAGCCCAAACTAAATTCACCAACATCACCCAAACAGCAGGAATAGACCACCAATTTGCCGTAAAAGATGGCTTTTTAGGCGGAGGCGTTTGTGTTTTAGATGTTAATAATGATGGCTTTCAAGACTTATATATAACAGGTGGCAAAAATACAGACCGTTTTTACCTCAATCAAAAAGATGGCACTTTCAAAGATATTTTGGCTAGTGCTGGAATAAGGATAATCACAAAAGAATTTGTGACACAAGGGGTAGCAAGTGCAGATGTCAATAGAGATGGTTGGATAGACCTTTTTATTACCACGAATACTACTATGGATTCCACCCAAGTTATTCCAAGAGCTATCAATTTATTCTTTCTGAATAATGGGGATAATACCTTTCGATATGCGACTAAAGAATTTGGTTTAGACCAAATGAATTCCTTTAGTACAGGGGTGAATTTTGGGGACTTTAATGCGGACGGTTATCCTGATGCGTATGTAGGCAATTATTTCCATGATTATACGGGACCTTTGGATGAAATTAATGACCAAACAATGGTGAATGCTAATAACACCGCCAAAGGTTATTTATTATTAAACCAGAAAGGGAAGCTGTTTAAAAATGTTTATGCAGATTATGGGATGAAGCATAAAGGCTTTGGATTTGGCGGCGTATTTACCGATTTTGATAATGATGGTGACCAAGACCTATTTGTCCTCCACGACTTTGGTTATAAAGCCAAACCTAACTATTTACTGGAAAACCAATATCCTAAACAACAGTTTAAATATGTAGAAAAAGAGCTGAATATGGATTTGCGGATAAATGCGATGGCATCAGCAGTAGGGGATTATGATAATAATGGTTGGTTGGATTATTTTGTGACCAATATTCGCTTTAATTATTTTATGGTGAATCAGGGCAAAGGCAATCCTTTTGTCAATAAATCCAAAGAATTAGGGACGCAATTATTTAAAATAGGCTGGGGTGCCAACTTCGCAGATTTTGACCATGATGGCGATTTAGATTTATTTGTTGCAAATGGCGATTTGAACCCCAATTGTACGCCCATGGATAATTTTTATTATGAAAATACGAATAATTATTTTGAGCAAATCGCTTATAAAGTAGGCTTAAATGATTATGGATTAGGCAGAGGTTCGGTGGTGTTTGATTTAGAAAATGATGGGGATTTGGATTTATTAGTCGTCAACCAACAGCCTGTTCTAGCTTATCCTATTCCTTCTAAAACTTTATTATATCGCAATGATTCAATTAACGGCAATTGGCTAAAAGTTAAATTAAAAGGCATCAATGCAGAGGCTAATGGATTGGGGTCGAGGATAAAGGTATTTAGCGACAATACTCAAATGATGCGAGAAATTGATGGCGGTGGGTCTAGTCATTTATCTCAAAATACTACAATTGCTCATTTTGGAGTAGGGGAGGCTACTTCTATTGATTCTATTATTATAACTTGGGTTGGCGGGAAAGAACAAATTTTAGAAAACCAAGCTGTGAACCAAGTATTGTTGATTGAGGAAATTCCTGATGAAGAAAAGCCGATATTTTGGTATGTTTTAGGTGGGTTAATTTTATTAGGATTGATATTGGTGTTTTTTTATTTTTACCAAAAGATAAATTCTTAATTTTTCAAAACGAATAATGCAAAAATAGCTATGAAATTTTTTGACCTAAACGTTCCCCTAGAAGATTCTCCAAGTGAACCATTACCCGTAAAAATCCAACATCAAACGCATGAAGAAAGTGCCGAACAAATGGCAGGTTTTTTTGATGCAACCGTGGATGATTTGCCCAATGGATATGGCTGGGGGAATGATATGATTTCGTTAATTACCCACGCTGGCACACATGTAGATGCACCTTGGCATTACTATCCAACTAGCGAAGGCAAAAAAGCAAGAACCATTGACGAATTACCCTTGGAATGGTTTTATGGCGATGGAGTGGTTTTAGATATGCGGCATAAAGAAAAGGGTGGATTGATTACGACGGAAGATGTAAAAGCAGCATTAGCCAAAATTAATTATACGCTAAAAGCAGGGGATATTGTATTAATTCAAACCGATACGGATAAGATGTGGGGGCAGGCAGATTATTTTAACTCAGGTGCAGGCGTAAGCGGTCCAGCAACTCGATGGCTGATTGACCAAGGCATTAAAGTTATGGGCATTGATACTTGGGGCTGGGATCAACCTTTTTGGGCGCAAAAGGAACGCTTTAAAGCAACAGGAGATAAATCCATTATTTGGGAAGCGCATAGAGTGGGGAAAGATAAAGAATACTGTCAAATTGAAAAATTAGCTAACTTAGATTTATTGCCAAGACCTTTTGGTTTTAAAATAAGTTGTTTTCCTGTAAAAGTAAAAGGCGGAAGTGCTGGTTGGACTAGGGTTGTGGCTATGTTTGAGGATTTGTAGATAATTGTTAAAAATACTAAATCCTACTAACAGATTTAGCCAATTATACTGACAAAGAAATCTTGACATTAGAAGTAAGTTTTTTACTAAGTAACGAGCAAAAAATAAGTTCGCCATTTGGAGATAAATATTTTGTGC
>CAZXYA010000168.1:0-15763 GCA_964644655.1 uncultured Saprospiraceae bacterium
TGAGACAAAAAGCATTACGTATGTCTTTAAATTGGCTATCAACTAGCCTTGTCGCCCTATGTTTAATGTTGTCTTCAACGATGTTTGCACAGATAACAGGAACCATAGTAGATGACTCAAGTGATGAACCATTAATTGGTGCATCTGTCTTAATTGCCGGTACAGCTACCGGTACAGTTACCGATATTGATGGTAATTTTAGTCTTGCTGCTAATCCCGGTGATGTTTTGGAAATTTCCTATACAGGATATGCTACCCAAAATATTACGGTTGGAGCAGAGACTACGCTTTCAATCAGACTTGCTCAAGGTGCAGTCCTTGACGAAGTAGTAGTAACGGGTTATACTTCTCAATCTCGTAGAAACATTACGGGTGCGGTTGCTTCTGTTGATGTGGAAGAAATTACAGACTTACCTGTAAATAGTGTACAACAAGCACTACAAGGACGAGTAGCTGGAGTAACGGTTACTTCTTCAGGTGCGCCAGGTTCTGGTACGAACGTAAGAATTCGTGGATTTGGAACAATCAATAATAATGACCCATTATACATTATTGACGGTTCTCCTGTACGAGGTGGATTAAATGAAATCAATCCTAATGACATTGAATCTATTCAAGTATTAAAAGATGCTTCTTCTGCTTCTATTTATGGGGCAAGAGCAGCAAATGGTGTTGTCATTATTACGACCAAAAATGGTAGTGTAAATGGCAAATCAACAATTACGGTGGATGCATCTATTGGGGTACAATCACCTAATTCTACGCCAGAATTATTGAATCCAGCAGAATTAGCTGGTTATATATTTGAATTACAAACCAATGCTGGTCAGTCTTTTAGTCATGGGCAATATGGAAATGGGGCATCGCCAGTACTTCCTGAATTCATTAACGGAGACCCTAGCCAGCCTTATGACGCTGTAAATAATGCAGTTACTAGAGCGGCTACAGGGGAAGGAACAGATTGGTTAGATGAAATTTTTGACTCTGCACCAATTTATAATTTGAATGTAGGCGCTTCTGGTGGAAACGAGACTGGTCAATATGCTTTATCTGCTGGATACTTAAACCAAGAAGGTACAGTTATTCATACTAATTATGAGCGTTATACCATTAGAGCTAATACGCTTTTTAGACCTAAAGATTGGTTGAGAATTGGGGAAAATTTGACGGTTGCTTATGGTGACAGAGTGGGTATTCCAGGAGGTGTAAGAGGAACTGGTAATGCTATTTCTCAAGCTTACCGTTCTCCAGCAATTATTCCAGTTTTTGACGAAGCAGGTAATTTTGCAGGTTCTAGAGGAGGTGAATTAACCAATGCAGCGAATCCTGTTGCTCAATTATTTAGAAATAAAGATAATAATACAACGAACCTAAGAGTATTTGGTAATGCCTTTTTAGAAGTAGACATTATTGAAGGATTGACGGCTAAAACAAGTATTAACGTTGACCTTAACAACTTTGAATTTAAAGGTTTTGCTTTTCCTAATCCAGAAGATATTGAAGGGGACCCTAATAGAAACCAGTTAACGCAGAGTACTGGAAATGGTACAAGTTGGACTTGGTATAATACCTTAAATTATAATACAACTGTTAATAGTGATCATAATATTGGGGTATTAGTAGGAACAGAGGCGATTAATAATACCTTTGAGCAACTTCAAGTTTCTAATAGTGGCTTTGCTTCTTTTGATCAATCTTTCTGGTTTTTGGATGTAGCGACTGGTACGCCATTAGTTAATGCTGGTGCAACATTCCGATCTGAAAGTTCTATCTTCTCTGTATTTGGTAAGGTAGATTATGATTATCAAGGAAAATATTTATTTAGTGCTACTTTAAGAAGAGATGGTTCTTCTAGATTTGGTAGAGACAATCGTTTTGCGGTATTCCCTGCATTTAACGCAGGATGGAGAATTTCTGATGAAGACTTTATGGCTGGTAATTCTATCTTCACAGATTTGAAATTAAGAGCAGGATGGGGTAAGACAGGTAACCAAGAAATTGGAGATTACCAATTTGTTCCTCAATTCGGATTCTCTGCGAATGGTACAACTTATGATATTGGAGGAACAAATAGTTCAGTAGAAGCTGGTTTTGCACAAACAGTAAATGCAAATCCTGATGTCAAGTGGGAGGAAACAACTTCTTTAAACATTGGATTTGATGCAGAATTAGCAGGAGGTTTTAGTGTTTCTTTTGACTGGTACACCAGAGATACAGAAGATATGTTAGTCCCTGTTCCTGCACCTTCTACGGGTGCCATTTCTTCTGACCCAATTAGAAATATTGGAGATGTAAACAATACAGGAGTAGATATTTTATTAGGATGGGACAAGCAAATTTCTTCTGACTTTAATATTGGCGTAAGTGTCAACGTTGGTGCTTATAATAATGAAGTAACAAATTTAGGAGGAGAAAGTGTCAATTTCAATAGTGGTAATGTTAGAGAATTCACGGCAAGTAGAATTCAAGAGGGATTCCCAATTGCTTTCTTCTATGGATTTGAATTAGATGGATTAGATGAAAATGGTCGTTTCAATTTCGTTGATACAGATGGTAATGGAGAAGTTAATAGTGAGGATAGAACTTTCATCGGTTCTCCACACCCTGATTTTACATACGGTATCAATGTCAACTTAAGCTACAAAAACTTCGATTTATCTATTTTTGCAAATGGCGTACAAGGGAATGAATTATTTAATGCGAATAGATTCTTCACTCACTTTAATTCTTTCCAAGGAAATCGTTCTGTTGATGTCTTAAATTCTTTTGGCTATCCAGGAGCTACAGGTACACCTACTTTACCATTGGTAAGTTTAAATGCACCAGCTCAAGAATTTAATGATGCCAACTCTTTCTTTATAGAAGATGGTTCTTACTTTAGATTAAAGAATGTTCAATTAGGATATAACGTACCAACTGCAGGATTAGGTGGTCTTGGTTCTTTAAAAGTATATGTTCAAGCAACGAACTTATTAACGATTACAGATTATACAGGCTTAGATCCAGAAATTGGTCGTTCTACTTTCTTTGGTAGCCTTCAGGGAAGTGATTGGGGAATTGGTATTGATTCTGGTTTCTACCCAGTTACACGAACGGTAACTTTTGGGGTAAAAGCTAGTTTCTAACCCCTTGTAGTCTTATAACAGGTAAATGAAAGGCATCACAAAATGCCTTTCATTTGTAAGCATGAAAGCAATTACTGTTTTTTTTACTTACTATTCTGACTTTAAGCAGACAAGTATTATTCAAATGATAATTTTTTGACAAAATTAATTTGATAAAAAATTAACTTTGTTAAGAAATAATTTTAATAAAATAATTCAAAATAAAATTTTGTTATGAAAAAAATATTGTTATTAGCCAGTCTAACCATAGGGCTTTTGGTAGCTTCTTGTGGCGATGACTTTTTAGATAAGGCCCCTCAAGGATCTTTAAATCCAGCTACGCTAGCTAATGCAGACGGAGTAGAGGCACTTTTAATTTCTGCTTATTCCCTATTAGACGGATGGGAAGGTGGATGGAGTACAGGTGGTGGTGCGCCTTGGAATGCTGCGGCTTCTAACTGGACTTATGGGGACGTTTATTCTGATGATGCCTATAAAGGGACAGAAGCAGGTGACCAACCAGCTTTAGAATTATTAGAAAATTATACGATTGATGCTTCTAATCCTTACTTAATCGGTCGCTGGGCTAGAATATATGATGGTATTGCTAGAGCGAATGATGTTATTCGGGTAGCAGAATCAGCAGCAGATTTAGATGAAGCTACTAGATCCATTATTATTGGCGAAGCTAGATTTTTGAGAGGACATTATCACTTCGAAGCTCAAAGATTATGGGATAATGTACCTTATATTAGTGACGCAGATATAGATGTAAGAGTTACTAACCCTGGTCCAATTTGGGCAGAGATTGAAGCTGATTTTGCAGCGGCGGTAAGTGCTTTACCTGTTAGTTCAAGAAATGGGCAAGTAGGTCGAGTGAACAGAATGTCTGCTACTGCTTATTTAGGAAAAGTACAATTATACCAAAATAATTTTTCTGGAGCATTGGGTAACTTTAATACCGTAATCAATAGTGGTAACTATGCCTTACAAGATAATTACCATATTAACTTCCGTATCGAAGGAAATAATGGCGTAGAGGCTGTTTTCCAAATCCAAGCTTCTGTAAATGATGGTGCGGGTGCAGGAAATGGTAACCAGGGGGACCAGTTAAATGGTTTACAAGGTGGTCCTCGTGGAGGCTGTTGTGGATTCCACCAACCTTCTCAAAATTTAGTCAATCTATTCCAAACAGAAGGTGGTTTACCAATTGCTAATTTTAATGCAGTTGATGTAACCAATGATGATGGTATCCCTGCGGATGGTGCTTTCACTCCTCACACTGGTACACTAGACCCTAGATTAGACCGTACAGTTGGTCGTAGAGGAATTCCTTTCTTAGATTGGGGCGTTCATCCAGGTGCTGCTTGGGTAAGAAATCAAGCTTATGCTGGTCCTTATAGCTCCATCAAAAAATCATACTATGCTTCTGAGTTAGGTACAGGTTCTGATACGCAAGCTGCATGGCACGGTGCTGGTAATACTTCATTGAACCACAATATCATTAGATATGCAGATGTTTTATTGATGGCTGCTGAAGCAGAAGTAGAGGCAGGTAGTTTAGAAAATGCTAGAGCAATGGTTAATCAAGTTCGAGCAAGAGCTGGTAATGCAGCGTTCTTCGTACAAGCTGACGGTGGTGGAGATGCTGCTAACTATGAAATCAGTACTTACGATGATGCTTGGACGAATCAAGGTGCGGCAAGAGATGCAGTAAGAACAGAAAGAAGATTAGAATTAGCATTAGAAGGACACCGTTTCTTTGATTTAAAGCGTTGGGGTGTTGCTCAGGCTGTATTGAATGATTACTTAGCAGTTGAATCAACTAAGCGTACTTATTTGACAGGTGCAAGTTTCCAAGCTAGAAATATTCGTTTCCCAATTCCTCAAGAGGCAATTGACGAATCTTCTGATGATGCAGGTGCGGCTACTTTGTCACAAAATGAAGGGTTCTAATTTAGAACTTTCTAAATAAATAAAAACCGTCAATCTTTTCTAAAGATTGGCGGTTTTTTTATTGCCTGTATGGAAAAAACATCTGTTTTATTTGTTAATATTTTACGTTTTATTTTAATATTTAATTTATTTCAATACATTTGTGCTATTGCTAGGAATGTGTTTCTTATAACTATTATAAAAAACGCATAATAATTAAAACACTAATATTACCAAATTTAAACAAAAAACTAAGCTATTTTTCTTGATAAAAGTATCATTAAATTTCAATGGCTCATGGAGATTTTCTTCCTATGATTCTAAGGAAATTAAATCCTACTTTTGAAAATGGTACTATTGGTCTAGTTTTCTCTTGAAACCTCCATAAATCATTGATTACTAATCAAGCATTTTAACCTTGGATTTACATAAATTATTTAATCATCTCTCTTAGTTTTTATTCTAAATTTTTTCGTATAAAAACCTTAAAAAATAATTAATTTTAAACAAAATTTGGAATAAAGCCTATTAAATTTTAAAAAATGAAAAACATAATTTTTCTTACCACCCTATTTTCTCTTATCTTTCTTAGTTTTAAAAATGATCCACCTGTAAAGAATCATATAAACTATACTGATATCCTTGAAATAGAGGAAAATGGACTCAAACTTGCCGAAGTTTTAAAGGCAGTTGATCAAGCCAAAAAAGATGGAATTCCTTTAGACAATATTCTTGTTGGTTTAGTGTCTAATTGTATAGAGGATCTTATATCCGCCGAAAAATATGCAATGAAATTAAAAAAAGAGATTTCATCAGCAAGTGAAAGCTCTTTCCATATAACTGAAGAAATGAAAAATACTTTGGTTAAACAATATGGACTAGTTTTAACTAATTTGCTTTTGCATTCGCACGAATCTTACATGAATCTATTGGAAAATTCGGCTAGTAAGGATGAATTACTCAAATTTTGGGAAAATGAATTAAATGCTTTGTATTTAAATAAAAATATAAGTCGAAATGATGCTATACTACTTGCAAATATTTACAAAAGTCGGCAAGTCTTTATCAATCATAAGCTAAATTCCTCCTTTAAGTTTACTTGTGTTACTATTGCCCAAAGAAATCGCTGCTTAGCTCAGGCACAACAAGCAGCAACTAATGCATTAGCTCAGGTTAATAATCCAACTGGATTATGTGGTGCTTTTACTGGTTCAGGTATTGCTAGCTGTTTAATGCGAGAAGCCTTTAACAGTGCATACAGTTCTTGTTGCTCAGGATCATCTTTACCTGTTAATAATAATGGCCTCAGTTGTCCTACTTTCCGTAATAATTGTAGTTCAGCGGGAGGTACTGTAACTAATAGATGCAATGGTACCATTATTTTTTCTGCTACTTGTAATGGAGAAATACTACGATGCTGCCGTTAAGCATTTCATGGATGGCTTATTATTTTAAAATTACTCTTAAAATAGTTTAGAATCAAATTTGTGCTAATCAAGGGTTAAAATTTATTAGATTTTTATTATTGATAGAAGAGCTACTTTTCTTATACTTTATACGAGGGAAGTAGCTTTTATTTTAGGCTTTATTTGTACTTTTGTATTTCTTTAAAATATGCAAAAGTAGTATGAAATATATTTTTTTTTTTAGTTTCTTAGCAATTCTCTTTCTTTTTTCTCTATTGGCATGTACCAATAAATCCTCTGAAGTCTTTCAATTATTAGATTCGACTACTACCAATATCTCCTTCAATAATGAAATTCCCGAAAGTGATAGCCTCAATATCCTTATCAACAATTACATTTATAATGGTGCAGGGGTAGGTATTGCAGATTTTAATAACGACAGTTTACCAGATGTGTTTTTTGCAGGTAATCTGGTCGATAACCAATTATATTTAAACCGTGGAAACTTAAAATTCAACAATATTTCTCAATCGGCAGGTATTCAAGCATCGGGTAAATGGGTATCAGGGGTGAATGTATTGGATATCAATAATGATGGTTGGCAAGATATTTACTTAACCTGTACTTTTCATAAAGATACCACGCTAAGAGAAAATTTATTGTATATTAATCAAGGAACAAATGATGCGGGCGCAATCACCTTTAAGGAGTCTGCCAAAGCCTATGGCTTGGCTGATAACCGATACACCACCCACAGTATTTTTTTAGATTATGACAAGGATGGCGATTTAGATTTGTTTTTGTTGAACAACAAATTAGACATTCCCAAAACGATGGGTTTGAGTCGAAAAGTGAGAGATGGAAGTAGTCCTTCTACAGATAGATTATATCGCAATAATGGGGACCAAACCTTTACCGATGTTTCTGCTGAAGCAGGTATCACCTATCATGGATTTGGGCTAGGTATTGCGGTGTTTGATGTGAATGAAGATGGCTATCCAGACATTTATGTATCGAATGACTTTGTGAGTAATGACATCCTTTGGATTAATCAAAAAGATGGTACCTTTAAAAATGAAATCATGCATTATTTAGACCATCAAAGTTTTTCTTCGATGGGTAATAATGTGGCCGATTTAAATAATGATGGCCTACCAGAAATTGTCACTTTGGATATGTTACCCGAAGCAGATACGCGGATGAAAATGATGTTTGGTGGAGCAAACCATTATTATTACGACATCATGCAAAAAGAAAACTATGAAATCCAATACCCTCGAAATACCATCCAATTGAATCAAGGAAATGGGCATTTTGGGGATATTTCGATGTTGTTAGATATAGATGCAACTGATTGGAGTTGGAGTCCAATTATTAGTGATTTTGATAATAATGGTAAAAATGATTTATTCATTACCAATGGCTTTCCTAGAGATATTTCCGACTTAGATTTTTCTGATTTTCATTCTGGTATGAATGTACTAATGAGTGCGAATGAGCGATTATTGAGTAAAATTCCTATTGTAAAAATTGACAATCATTTATACTTACAAAAAGATAATTTCCAATTTGAAAAGACCCATCGAGGGGCTAATTTTAGTCGCCCTTCCTTTTCTAACGGAGCGGCTTTAAGTGATTTAGATAGAGATGGAGATATGGATATGGTGGTCAGTAATATTAATGATGCCGCTTTTATTTATGAAAATCAAACGGCTGATAATGCTGTTTCGGCTAATAATTACTTGCAAATTTCTCTTAAGGGCAATGCGCAAAATAGAGGAGCTATTGGTGCAAAAGTAGCAGTCTACGCCGATGATGCTATTTTTACCCAAGAGGTACAGTTCAATCGAGGTTACTGTTCTACTTCTGAAAATTTATTGCATTTTGGATTGGGTACTATTGAAAAAGTAACTGCGGTAGTGATAACATGGCCTGATGGCACCCAATCTACTTATCCTAATTTATCCTTAAATACCCACCATATTTTTGCTTTTGAAAATGCATCAAAACAAGAGGCAGTAGCCAAGCCAACAAAACCAGTTTTGTTTCAACAAATACAAAATGAGTTAACGGCTAATGCACATACCTTTACGAAGTTTTATGATTTTAATGTACAGCCCCACATACAAAAAATCAGCTCAGAAGAAGGACCGGCTTTGGTGATTGCAGACATGAATAACGATGGATTGGATGACTGCTTGATGGATGTAGGCGAAAATAAACCCTTGCATATTTTTTATCAACAAGCAATAGGAGGATTCCTATCGGAGTCGATACCATCAATAGATTCATTAGGAGAAAAAACAACCATTTTAGCCGTTGATTTAAATGGAGATAATTATAAGGATATTTATTTAGCCAAAGGGGCTTTACCCTATATAAATCAACCAGAAAAGCAATGGGATGAAATTTACTTGAACCAACAAGGAACAGGATTTATTAAAGATACTACTTTCGTTGGGGAAAATAGTGTTTCTTCTAGTGTGGTAGCGGCTGATTTTGATAAAGATGGCGATTTGGATTTATTTGTAGGAGGTAGGGTTTCCCCAGGAAATTGGCCGATTACCCCAAGTTCAAAATTATACCTCAATGAAAATGGACAAATGGTAAACGCTACCACAACCTACTCGGAGGATTTGGAAAAAGTAGGAATGATTACTTCTGCTATTTGGTCGGATGTTGATAAGGATAGTTGGGTAGATTTGATTGTAGTTGGCAAGTGGATGGCACCGACTATTTTTAAAAATATGGAAGGCAAACAGTTAGAAAAAATAGAGGTAGATGGATTAACCCAATTAAGTGGGCTTTGGAATAGTATTGTGGCCGCTGATTTGGACCAAGATGGCTATGTGGATTATGTCCTCGGTAATCAAGGCATCAATAATAAATACAGATTGGATGCTAAACATCCACTTCAATTATACGCAAAAGATTTTGATAAGAATGGTAGCATTGACCCGATTATCAGCCATTATATAGAAGAGGCTTATAAGCCTTATTCCTTACGTAAACCTTTGCTGAAACAACTCAAATCTTTATCAAAAGATTATACCAATTTTACCATTTATTCCACCACGACAACGGACGAACTTCTAGAAAAACTAAATACGGAAGCCATGTTTACTTTTGAAGTCAACACCTTGCACCATCTTATTCTTTGGAACGAAGCGGGGACTTCTTTTTCAGTAGATACCTTGCCTTTAGAAACACAGGTATCGGTAGGAAATGGCATTTTATTAGAAGACATCAATAATGACCGTCAGCTAGATATATTATTTACAGGTAATGATTTTGCGACCGAAGTTTTCAATGGCATTAATGATGCAGGCACAGGAATGGTTATCTTGAACAAGGGCAATAGAAATTGGACAAAACTAGCACCAACAGAAAGTCATTTTTATAACGATGGCAATACAAGAGGTTTGGTAAAATATTTTGATGTAGCTAAAAATCAATTTCAGTATATCCTTGCTAGGCATGGCAATACGCCCATTTTGCATCAATTAAATGAGGCATCACCCGTTGATAAAACGATTCGTATTCCACAAAATATAGTCACTATAAAAATTGAGTATCAAGATGGTACTTCTAGCCAACAGGAATTATATTTAGGTGAAGGATATAAACAGCAAAGTAGTCGGGTGGTTGCCATTACGTCAACCATAAAGGCTGTTATAGGAACTACTTTTTCAGGAAAGGAAATTTCATTATTTGGGGATAGTCTATAATGGTGAATAAATTCGACAGATGCAGATAAATTTTGATAGTATTTTTACTGCCAAATTACCCTAAAAGGGTAAAACATGAATAGCTCCGAATAACAATTCGGGGGAAGGAATCGCAAAATGCTCTTCAATCCTAAAAGGATTGAACATGAAAAAGTTAAAAATTCCGTTTTATTCATGTTCAACGCTTCCAGAGTTGGAAAAGGTGCTTAGAATTTTATCCACCCCAGATTTCATCTGGGGTTATTCATATTCAATCCCTTCGGGATTAGTCAAAATAGATAAAACATCAAACCTTTTAAGCCTCCGATTAAAATACGGAGTTGAAAAACTTGAAAAGGCGACATCTCATAGCCTAGGGTGCAAACCCTAGGAGGCATATAACGCCCAATACGCATCTCGTATGAACAAACAATTTAGCTATCTATATTTCATCGTTTTCGTCGCATTATTTTGGAGCTGTAGCGACCAAAAAGGCTTTGAATTCATTCCTCCCAATACCTCAAAAATAGATTTCAATAACATCATTCCAGAAGACAAGAATATTAATATTCTAAACTTTGAATACCTCTATAATGGAGGAGGAGTCGGTGTCGCTGATTTTAATAAAGATGGGCAAATGGACTTGTATTTTGCTGGAAATATGGTCAATAATCGTCTTTTTCTAAACAAAGAGGGATTTGAATTTACAGATATTACCGAAATAAGCGGTACCGCAGCAGTCAATAAATGGTCAAATGGAGTGTCCATAGTGGATATTAATAACGATACTTGGCCAGATATTTATGTATCGGTTAGTTCCCTAAGTTCAATAGCTCAACCAAAAAATTTATTATTTATTAATCAAGGGAATAATCAGGAAGGCATTCCTACTTTTACGGAAGCAGCAGAACAATATGGTATTGCATCGACTAAACATGCTCGACATGCTGCTTTTTTTGATTATGACCGAGACGGTGATCTAGATTTGTATGTATTGAATAATATTATTGACTTAGCAGATCCTACTGCTTATCGTCGAAAAATGACCAATGGAAGCGCTACTAATACGGACCAATTATTTCAAAATATAGGCAATAATCAATTCAAAGAAGTAGGCAGAGAAGCGGGGATTTTATATGAAGGATATGGGCTTGGCCTAGCGATTGGAGACATCAATCGAGATGGTTGGCCAGATATTTATGTAGCGAACGATTATATCAGTAATGATTTGTTATACATCAATCAACAAGATGGTACATTTAAAAATGAAATAGCAGATCGCAGTAAATTACAAAGTAAATTTTCGATGGGCGTCTCTGTCTCCGACTTTAATAATGATGGGGCATCGGATATTTTGGTATTGGATATGTTGTCTGCGACCAATGACCGTTTAAAAAGACATGTCAAAGAAAGTAATTATAATAACCGTAGAAATAACCAAGTTTACAAATACCAAGAACAAGTTGCTAGAAATACTTTTCAGCAAAATGACGGCAATGGCTACTTTGGTGAAATTGGTTTTCATGCGGGGATTTACGCCTCTGATTGGAGTTGGTCGCCCTTAACGGCAGACTTCAATAATGATGGTTTATTGGATGTATATGTAACCAATGGTTATCCAAAAGATATTACCGAATTAGATTTTGTAGATTACCGAGCAGGTGCAAATCTAGCCTTAAATAAAAAGAAAATTTTCGAGAAATTGACCGCAGAAAAAGTGCCCAATTGCCTATTTTTAAATCAAGGGGATATGCGCTTTAAAGAACAAGCCAAAACTTGGCAATTAGATAAACCTTCCTTTTCCAATGGTGCAATTTATGCAGATTTTGATAAGAATGGGCAATTAGATATTGTCGTAAATAACATTAATGAAAATGCCTATTTGCTAAAAAATAAAGGCTTTGAACAGCAAAATTATTTACAAGTCCAATTTTCTGAAGAAGCCCGATACAGCAAAGCCATTGGTGCAAAAGTTTATGTCTATGTTAATGGGAAACAATTATTTCAAGAATACCATTTAAATAAGTCGTATTTATCTTCTGTCAGTCCGTTTCTCCATTTTGGATTAGGAACAACCGAAAAAGTAGATTCCATCATCGTCCAATGGCCAAGAGGGGAAAAAACGACTACCCAAACAATCGCAGCAAACCAAATCTATACGATTCCATCCCCCACAATTGACACCCGACACCCGACACCCGACAATCGACAACTGACACCCGACACCCGACAACTGACAACAGCCTCCACCCCCCTACTCCATCACCCCTCCCGCCAAAACGATTTCTCCTATCAAAGAACCTTACCTATTTCCTATAGTCATTTAGGCCCAGTAATGGCAGTCGCTGACTTGAATAATGACAAGAAAAAAGTAATCATTACCATTGATGAAAGTAGTGAGATCATTAAAATATATGACCCAGAGACAACTAGGATAGATACATTAAGAGGATTAATTAGTAAGGGCGTTAATGGTCTGTTGATTGCAGATATGGATGACGATAATGCAGAAGATATAGTCGTCACTTATGGAGGCTACAATACCAGCGAAAGGGATAGGCAACAAAGTTTGCAAATTTTGTGGAATGATGGCAAAGGTAATTTTGTTAAAGGCGCTACTTCTAACTTAAAAACACAAGCTTCGTTTAGCGTGATTAGGGGGGATGATATAGATAAGGACGGGGATATAGATTTGTTTATTGGAGGAACAGTCAGTCAGAACAACTTTCCAATAACCACCAATTCTTATTTATTAATCAATGATTTTGCTAAAAATAATAGCGATATCATTGATGAAAATAATTTACGAAACTTAGGCGATTTAGGAATTGTCATGGATGCTTTGTGGACGGATGTAACCAATGATGGTGAAATGGAGTTAATGATTGCCGCACATTTAAAACCGATACAGGTACTAGCCTTTGACCAAGGGCAACCAACCACTAATCACCAATCATCAATCACTCCCACAGGATTTTGGAATAGTATCCAAGCTTTAGATTATGATAATGATGGAGATACAGATTACTTAGTGGCAAATTTAGGGACCAATACGCCTTTATCGAATGGCGATTCGCCGATTATAATTACGTATCAAGACCAAGATAAAAATGAAAGTATAGATGTTTTTACAGGTTTTCAATTCAATCAAGAAGCGCAAGCAGTTCCTTTTGAGTTTAGAAATGAAGTAATTGCGCAAATTCCAACTTTGAAAAAACAATTTCTAGATTATCAATCTTATGCAAGTTCCTCTTTTGAGGAGTTTGTACAGGCTACTGCTGTTAAAACTTCCCCTAAAAAAATAGTCGTTGAAACAGTTGAGCACCAACTTTTAAAAAATGAAAATGGTCAATTGACACCGATCCCCTTGCCGACTAGCACTCAATTAAGTCCTATTTTTGGTTGGACAACAAGCCATTTAAATGAGGATAAGTTAGTAGATGTACTAGCCAGTACCAACCTTTCTTTTAGTCGAGAATTTTGGGGAACTTATGCTGCTTTAGATGGCCTGTTTTTAATCAATCAGGCAGATTCCACTAGCTTTAAAAAATCACCTAATGCACCTAGAATTGCAGGAGATGGGCGAGCGATAGTGTCCATGCTTACAGATAATCAACGGCAGCATTTTATGAGTATGGTCAATGCCCCTATGCAAGTTATACAAACAGCTTGTAAGGCTTGTTTTTATTATGAAGCTAGACCTAATGAACAGGCTGCATTGATTACTTTTAAAGATGGGACGCAACGTAAAGTAGAGTTTTATTATGGACAAGGGTTTAGGTCGCAATCGGAACGAGGATTTGTTATTGACCATGTTGATGCGATTGCTAAAATAGCAGTTTTTCTTAAAGGGGAAAGGAAATGGGTAGAATTGGAGTTGTCGTCTCTAATAGGACTTTGATTAAAGAATAGAAACGGATTTATAGTTACCGATATGTCGTCCCTATGGGACTTTGTTAGCTTGTTTAGTAGTTAGTCCCTTTAGGGACGACATATCGGTAACATCAAATACGACTTCCTTCTTTATTTTATCAGAGTCCCGTAGGGACGGCATATAAAAAGCAACCAAAAATCATATTATTACCCACCATGTATAAACCATACTTTCTTCTATTATTACTTTTATTATTTAGCTGCATCCCCGAAAAAGACGAAGCCACAAAAAAAATGGCAGACGACCTACATGATTTGTATGTTCAGTCTTTCTCCAATATCAAATATCCTTATCATAATGGATTGCGAGCAGATGCCTATGCGAGGCAATTAAAAGGCATTCCCGAAGCAGTAGATATAAAAATACGCTACCAATATTTTGAACAATTAATCAATGCAGGTAGATTAACAGAAGGCATTACCAAAATAGAAAAGTTTC
Organism: uncultured Saprospiraceae bacterium; assembly: GCA_964644655.1. GTDB lineage: Bacteria > Bacteroidota > Bacteroidia > Chitinophagales > Saprospiraceae > JAFMDF01. Next base: position 14,525 of record CAZXYA010000168.1, read on the forward strand.
TCGGCGATCAAGCTTGCACTCGAAAGACCTTAAAATACTATCAGCTTTTAGGAACAGCTTATATGCAGTTGGCAGAGGAAGAAAACTGTGTACAACATACGGGCGATTTTGCTTGTGTGATGCCGATGACCGCAGATGCGATTCATGAAAAAACAACAGGGTCAGAAAAAGCGGTATTGATATTTGAGCAAATTTTAACCGCTTTTCCTAGAGAATATGGCGTTCAATGGTTATTGAATATCGCTTATATGACTTTAGGGAAATATCCCTCAGATGTTCCTAGTCAATGGTTAATTGAATTGGGAAATAATGCGCCAATCAATAATAAAAGCCCCCTCCCGAATTTTAATAATTTAGCAAAAAAGTACAGCATTGATGAATTGGGACATGCAGGTAGTTGTGCGTTGGAAGACTTTGACAAAGACGGTTATTTAGACATTATTGCCTCTTCTTATTATTTGGATGAACAATTGAGGTATTATAAAAATAAAGCAGGAAAAGGTTTTGAAGATATAACTCGACAAGCTGGCTTGCAGGGGATTACGGGTGGGTTGAATTTTATTCATGGAGATGTTAATAATGATCGTTATGCCGATTTGTATATAACGAGAGGTGGCTGGTTGAGTAAATATGGCACTTTTCCGAATTCTTTATTGCTAAATGATGGAACAGGAAATTTTGTGGATAGAACGGAAGCCTTTGGATTATTAGAAAGCTTTCCTTCTCAAACGGCTGTTTTTGCAGACTTTAATTTAGATGGCTGGTTAGATTTATTTGTAGGTTATGAAGCAACAGGTGGATTATATTATCCTAGTAAATTATACCTCAACCAAAAAGGAGAAAAATTTATAGATTATACGGATAAAGCAGGCATTAATATACTAAAATATGTCAAAGGCGTAACCGTAGGAGATATAGACAATGACGGCTGGCAAGATATTTTTTGCTCTGTTTTTGAAGGGAAAAATATTCTATTAAAAAACAATGGATTGGTCGATAGTACCCTCACTTTTTCTAATGTAACCGAGGCCTATGGTGTTGCCGAACCTATCAATAGTTTTCCTTGTGTATTTTTTGATATGGATAATGATGGCTTTCAAGACCTCTTTGTATCTGGCTATTATACCAGAAAACAAGCCCATATTTTTAAGTCTGTGGCAATGGATTTTATGGGCCTAGAAACCAATCGCTCAAAACCTATTTTATACAAAAATATCGATGGAAAACGCTTTGAACCCA
>CAZXYA010000169.1:0-15726 GCA_964644655.1 uncultured Saprospiraceae bacterium
TCTATGGAATTTTTCCAAAGGATTTTCCTTTTCTTAAACCGTAACAAGTCTAATAGTTATTTAGTTAATTTTTAATAAGAATTTATGATACCACTTTCTCTCCCTCATATTGCGGGTAACGAATGGCAATACGTTAAAGACTGTCTCGATACAGGCTGGGTTTCATCAGCAGGAGCCTATGTTTCTCAATTTGAAAACAAAGTAGCAGAATTTGCGGGTTGTAAATATGGAGTAGCTTGCGTGAATGGAACAACTGGATTACATCTGACCATGCACATGTTGGATGTGAAATTAGGTGATCATTTAATAGTTCCTAATATTACCTTTATCGCTTCTGCTAATGCAGCTTCTTATACTTATGCTAACCCAATTTTTTTGGATGTAGATCCAGAAACTTGGCAAATAGATTTAGATTTATTGGAGGAATTTTTATCTACTCAAACAGAATTGAGAGATGATTGGACATATCTAAAAGAAACAAACAAACCTATTAAAGCAATCATGCCAGTACATGTTCTAGGTAATATGTGTGATATGCCTAGATTATTAACTATTTGTCAAAAATACCGTATAGAAGTCATAGAGGATGCTAGTGAGTCTTTAGGGAGTTATCATAAAGGGAAGCACTCAGGAGGCTTTGGGAAAATGGGTGTTTTTAGTTTTAATGGTAATAAAATTATTACGACGGGCGGCGGCGGCGTCATTGTAACAGATGATGAAAATTTGGCAAAACGAGCTAAACATTTAACTACACAGGCCAAAGCTGATCCTAATACGTATTATCATGATGAAATTGGATTTAATTATCGTCTCGTGAATGTATTGGCAGCTATTGGCGTAGCACAGATGGAACAATTGCCTAGTTTTATACAACGTAAGAAACACATTGATGCTTACTATAGAGAACATTTAAATGGAGTAGGGGACATTACTTTTCAAAAAATAAAGAAAGAAGTAGATGCTAATTGTTGGTTATTTACCTTTAGTTCTAATAAACAAGCAGAATTACTAAAGGCTTTAAAGTTAAATAGTATTACTGCTCGTCCCTTTTGGATGCCCATGAATCAACTGCCGATGTTTCAAGATAATTTATATGTATATCAACAGGATTATTCTCGGAGAGTACATGCGAATAGTTTGAGTATTCCAAGTTCAGTTAATTTGACAAACTTAGAAATGGATACAGTCATTAAGACTATTAAGTCTTGCTTTTAATTAGATTCGTGTATGGGCTTAAAAATATAGACAGATGTATGCTTACATAAAACGTTTTTTTGATTTTCTTTTTGCTCTAGTAGCAATAATCATAATTTCTCCTTTATTGATTCCTATTATGATAGGATTGAAATTAACAGGAGAAGGCTATATCTTTTACTTTCAAAAAAGAGTTGGATATAAAAACCAACTCTTTTCAGTTTGGAAGTTTGCTACAATGCTAAAAGATAGTCCAAATATGGAAGGAGGAGCAATTACTATGCGAAATGATTCTAGAATAACTCCAATGGGTGGTTTTCTGAGAAAAACTAAGATCAACGAATTACCACAAATCTTTAATGTATTAAAAGGAGATATGAGTTTTGTGGGTCCACGACCTGTTATGAAAAAGCAAAGTTTTGATCACTATCCAAAAGATGTGCAAAAGGTAATTTATAATGTTCGACCTGGTATTACAGGAATAGGTTCTGTAATTTTTAGAAATGAAGAAGAGTTGATTACTAATGCTAAAGAACAAGGTAAGGATCCTCTTAAATTTTATAAAGAAGAAATTTATCCTTATAAAGGAGAATTAGAGAAATGGTATCAATCTAATCAATCATTTTTGTTAGATATGAAAATTCTCTTTCTTACTGTTTGGTATATTTTATTTCCTTCTTCTGATATAGCCTTTCAAGTGATAAAAGGTTTAGAAGAGAAGCCTGAATTTCTAATGACTTAAAATTGGTATTACTTCTGATCAATTGAGTTAAAGATCTCTCCTTCTAGCAAAAATATCGAAATGTGATCGAGAAAATTTAATATGTATCAAGGATTAAAAAGAATAATAGACATCTTAGCCGCAGCAATTGGCCTCTTCCTACTCTCTCCAATCCTACTAGCCACCAGCTTAATTCTAAAACTAATAGAAAAAGACCAAATCTTCTTCATCCAAAAAAGAGTAGGCTACAAAAACAAATCCTTCAATATACTAAAATTCCGAACCATGATTCGGGATGCAGCGCAGACAGGAGCAGGTTCCATCACGGGCAAGAATGATATGCGCATCACACCAATAGGCCATTTCCTAAGAAACTCCAAAATAGATGAATTTCCTCAATTAATAAATATTCTAAAAGGAGATATGAGCCTAGTAGGGGCAAGACCTTTGATGCGGGTACCAGACTTTGAAAGTTATTCACCAGAAGTACAGGCAGTCATTTACAATACTCGACCAGGGGTGACAGCGATTGGGTCAGTGGTATTTAGAGATGAGGCGCAATTGATTTCGCAAGTACAGGAGGAAGGAGGAGATGCGCGCCAATTTAAGCAAGAAGTAGTCTTTCCGTATAAGGGCCAATTGGAGATGTGGTATCAAGAAAATAAGTCGTTATGGGTCGATTTTAAGATTTTATTTTTGACGGCTTGGACTTTGATTTTTTCTACCTCTCAACTGGCATTTAAAGCCTTTGATGGTTTGCCAGAGCGACCTGCTCGCTTGATGCGGGAGTTTGATCGGATGCAGGAGTTGAAGGAGAATGTAAGTTTAGTATTGTTGGTCTTATTGGTATTGATACCCTTGATACCACCTCCGTTTTGGTTTTATAACAATCCTCATTTTATAGTAATGGCATTGATCCCACTACTATCCTTTGGATACTTATTGTTTGGGCAAAGACAATCTATTACTGTCCAACTAATCCCGTCTGATATTGGCTGGGGGGTATTTTTACTGGCTGGTTTACTATCCTACTTTTGGGCAGTAGATGGGTCTTTGGTCTGGTATCCTGTTTTTACTTGGCTAAGTTTGGTTCTATGGATGTTATTGTTGCGCTCCTTGTCTAATCATCCTCGTTTGTTGAGTATCTTACCCATTTTATTTGGTGCTTTTTTTCTAATGATAATGGTCCAGCATTTGGCAGCCATCTCTGTAAATGTTGCAGTTGGCCGATCTTGGAATGCATTTTTTGGTAAGAATGCCAATTATACCACCACCTTGTTGGTTGGGGTATATCCGTTTTTATTATTTTATCCTTCTAATCGTCGCATATTAGAAATTATAAAATTTGTATTCACTTTTTTGGTATTGGGTATTCTTTATGTAACAGGAGTTAAGTGGGCGACCTTAGGGTTTGTATTTGTAGGTATTTATTATTTGTGGAACCAAAGAGCCAATAAAGAATTAAAAGGAGTAGAGATAGCTTTAACAATCATTTGTTTGGGTACAGGGATCTTTTTTCTTAATAGAGAAACGGTTAACTTGTTAGCAGTTGGAAATGAGTCCCAAGGATTAGATATTTCTTTTCGGTATCACTTGTTACAATCATCCATTGCTAACTTTTTAGAATATCCTTTGTTAGGAATAGGTTTCGGGAATTGGCATATCGAAGCCTTTAAAAATGGAGTAGAAGCTATTCCTGTTTTAAACAATCCTTCTGAATTTATTCGCCTTCGCTCCCATAATGTGTATCTAGAACATTTGGTAGAGCTAGGGATTATTGGAGGTCTTGCTTTTTTAATTCCTTTTCTTGATGTGATTCGAAGGAACTTTAATTCTAATATAAAATTCACAGCATTTCAGCAAGCAGCATTTGCTTCTTTATTAGTTTATTTAGTAGGTTCCTTCTTTTATTGTGATGTGAATGCTTATCGTTATCATTTTAGTGCTATACAATTAATTGCCTTTTGTTCTTTGGGTATTTTGACGAGTAGTAGCAATGCTCATTATAGTTTACCAAAATGGATAAATGGAATATTTATGGTCTTGGCGATAGCCGCATCGATTTGGTTTGTTCATGCCAAGCAGAGTTATGACCATTTTCAAAAATCGCAGTTATCAGATTTGCCTATTCCTGAAAGGATTCAACAACTAGAATCTATCTATCACCCTGTTTTTCAAACTACTCATGATTATAATCACTCTATTCCTTATGAATTAGCGAAGCTATACCAAAAAAATAAGAACTATGCTAAGGCTAATATCCATTATCAAGAAGCCCTTCAATTAAATCCCTACCACGAACCATTATTGCTCCATTATGCTCAATTCTTATTTCATATTCAAGAGCAACCTATCGAAGCTAAGCGGTATGCCCAACAGGTATATATGCTCCAACCGAATCATTATCAAACAAATTTATTATTGGCAGAGATTGCAGACTCTGAAAATGAAAAAACCACTGCTGAAAAATATCTTTCTGCATTGAAAGGAATGGAGAATTATGAGGAGATTGTGGCGGAGTTTTATGAGAAATGATGAATAAAAAAAAATGCCTACTAATCTTTGGAATGCACCGAAGTGGTACCTCTGCCTTGTCAGGGGTCTTCAATGCTATGGGTATTCCCTTTGGGGAACAATTAAAGGAGGCAGCGTTTGATAATCAAAAAGGCTTTTATGAAGATAAAGTATTAGTAGCATTAAATAATGAGATTCTAAGGCTGGTCGGACAATCATGGGACACCGCTGATGCTATGCCTGATCAATGGATGTCTTTTGGGACTATACAGAAAATATATAAACAGCTACTTTCCTTTCTAGGGGAATTTATGAAAAATGAAAACTGTTTTGCCCTAAAAGACCCACGGCTATCACTGACTTATCCTTTATGGGAGCGTGCCTTACAAGAATTAGAGATTCAGACGACTTGTATAATATTAGTTCGGCATCCAGAAGAGGTGGTTCGTTCATTAGCAAAAAGAGATTTTATTGCTACTGAAGAAGCTAGATCTATTTGGTTGAAATATATTATAGAGGCAGAAAGACATACTAGAAATACGAAGCGACACCTTATCCTACATCGAGAATTTTTGGAGCAACCATTTCAGGCCATACAAGCTTTAGGTCTATTCGATGAAAAACAAGATCAAGAATTGCAAAAGGTGCTCAAGAAGATGATTAATCCACAATTAGTACATCATTTAGTAAACGAAAAAAATATAGAAGATTCCCTTTTACTAAAAGTTTATACTCATCTAAAGAATCTAGCGAAAGAAGACCATTCGGAATTAAGGGAAGAAATGGATCAATTTTCTGACACAGCGGAATTTCGTAGTAGGGTTCCGTTACAACCTATATTTTCCCATATTCAACCAGACTTTGGAGAGGGCTATGGGGGCGTTTTTCCAGATAAAAAAAATATCCAGATAGGTAGACAAACGATAGCATTTTCCATAAAAATACCAGAAGGACAGGAACTAAAGAGTATAAAATTTCATCCATCTAATTTATTAAGTGCTATTATTTTACATAAAGCTACTATAACTAATCACTCCAATAAATTAGTACCTATTAGGCGGATTGTAAAAAGACCTTTGTTGCAATCGACAAAAGAATTGGTTGTAGATAAGAATGGTTTTATAGAATTTTATCTTGAAGATGGACAACGTCAGCAGGTTATTTTTAAAATTGACTTGAGCTATCTTAATTTTGGTCAATTTGTCCATTCACATATTGAAAAAATAGGAAAACAACTTTCTTCTCAAAATAGTAAAGAATTCAAACTTAGTTCCACAATGACCTCTACTAAAGAGATGAGAAAAAAGCAATTTTGGTGGAATTTTTTGGTGACTACTTTTCGATATCCCCTTCGATCATTGAAGCATATTAATAGACACAATTGGCAAAAATTAAGAAGAGCTATCTCCAATGAATCACCCAAACAAATCTTATCTAATCTCACTCGCTTTTTGCAAGAGGACTCATCAAAATATATATTAGATGTTGAAACAGCATCTACAGCGTCCACTAATGATTTAGAACTAGGGTTTTCGCTAGATAAGGAGGAAAGTCTTAGTTTAGGAAAAATTTTATTTGTGTTTCAAGACTTACCAGATAACAATCAGTCTAGTGGTGGAAAGAGAGCCTTTAAAATGTTAGCCTTACTATCTAAGTGGTTTGACATCAAAATGGTAAGTCTTGGAGAAAAGCTTCCTGCCTATCAAATTGCTTTAGAAGAAATAGGCATTGAAGTGTTAGAGACTTCCAGTGCTAAAAGGATTAAGAAAAAGAATCCTTCTTTTACTACCATTATTTTTATCACCCATAAAATGTATGGGGAGTATAAAAATATTACACAGTATTATCCAGAAGCTAAGGTTATTATTGATACAGTAGATATTCATTGGTTGAGAGAGGAACGTGCCGTTGGTACCTGGGAAGGTATCACGGAAACCACTGCAAAAAGAAATAAAAACTTAGAAATAAGTGCATACCAAGAGGCAGAAGAAATTTGGACGGTAACAGTTGCAGATCAAAAAGTAGTAGAAAAAGAAATTCCAACAATAGCGGCAACGGTGGTTTCTAATATTCACAATCCTATAAGGAATAGTTATGAAGACCCTAATAATAATTCCTTATTATTTATAGGAAATTACAACCATCATCCAAATATTTCCGCCATAAAGTACTTGGCATCAACGATTTTTCCTATAGTTAAAACGGAGATTTCTTCTGCACAACTAATTATTGCAGGAGCAAATGCTCCTCAAGAGATAAAGGAATTATCAAAGATAGAAGGGGTGATTTTTAAAGGGTTTGTGCAGGAGTCGGAAATGCTTAACTTGTATAAAGATAGTTTTCTTTCTATTGCACCGCTCTTTTCTGGTGCAGGTATAAAAGGAAAAATCTGTGAAGCCATAGCTTATGCTACGCCTGTGTTAACTAATGCGATTGGAAATGAAGGAATATATTTAGAACATGGCAAAGAGGGATTAATCGGTTCAATAGATGATTTTCCGACCTTAATCATAAAAGCATTACGGAGGGAATATGACTTCAAGAAAATGACAAAGGCTGCTCAGGATAAGATAGCTAGCTTGGTAGGGCCTAGTGTAGTGGAACAGCAAATGTTATCTTCCTTGCTTCCAACAATTAATATTTGCATCGTTACTTGGAATCGGATAGATTTATTAAAAAAGTGTTTGGTATCTATTTGGGAAAACACCCTTTATCCAAATTATCATATATCTATCTATTCAAATGGATGTGCGGATGGCACACAAATTTATTTACAAGACTTACTATCAAAATATGATAATATAAGCCTCTATTTAAAAAAAGAAAATAAGGGATATGTAAAGCCAAACAATGAAATGATGGAAGCCAATGATATGGAAGTGGTTTTGCTGAATAATGATGTGGAGGTGACTAAAAATTGGTTATGTGGTTTGTATCAATCAGCTTACAACAAGCCTACTATTGGAATTGTAGGGAGTAAAATATTATATCCAAATGGTAGGCTACAGGAATTTGGAGCGGAGATTTATCAAGATGGTACTGGAGTGAATATAGGTAAGATGGATGATTTGAATTTGGAGCGATATAATAAAGAACAAACGGTTGGATATGTTTCAGGTTGTTCCATGTATATAAAAAGAACTACCATTAATAGTATTGGCGTATTCGATGAACAATTTCATCCTTGTTATTTTGAAGATAGTGATTACTGCTATACCGCTAAGACTAAAGGGATTCAAACAATTGTGACTCCTAATAGTATTATTTATCATTATGAAGGGGCCACAGCTGGTAGTGACACCGCTACTGGATTTAAACGGTATCAGTTAATTAATCAACAGAAATTTTTGGATAAACATAGAAACCAATTACGAGGATGATCAGATCCCTTCTTCTTAAATTGCAATCCTCCAATTGGCTATACTCAATTTTTAAACATAGTAAATGGTATTTATTGGCGAGTCTTTCAACTAAAGCCTTAGGCTTTATACTACTACCGATTTATACCCGATACTTGACCCCTACAGACTATGGAATTTTAACGAGCCTAGAGGTCATTAATAATTTATTGCCCTTTTTCTTTTCTTTTTCTTTGGTTGCTGCCTTTGATCGTTTCTATCATCAGAAAGGAGATCAACAACTACACCTACCTACACTTTTTTCCTCCATATTTTGGTTTGTCTCCTTATTAGGAGGTATCCTAGTCACTTTAGTGATATTGAGTAGTTTTTTTTGGATGCCTCACTTTTTGGGCGTACCCGCTTATCCTTATGCTATTTTAGGATTTACGCCAATCTTATTTACAGAAATTTCTTTATTAGGCTTTGCGTTTTTCCGACAATCCTTACAAGCTAAAAAGGTTAGTTTGATCTTAATAGGGAGTGCTATCATCAACATAGCACTTAGCTTGTTTTTTGTGATATATCTAGAGATGGGCGTTATGGGAAGATTGTGGGGAAATGTTGGAGCTGCATTATTTTCTTTTACCGCAATCCTAATATATGCCTATCGAAAACAGCTTATTCACTTTGTTGTTGATCAAAAACTCCTTAAAGAATGTTTAATTTATTCTGTCCCTTTAATTCCTTTAGCAGCTAGTAATTGGGTCAATATTTTCTCTGACCGCCTAATTATTGGAAAATACGATAATATAGAAGCAGTAGGCATTTATTCTATAGCTTTTCATATTAGTATGATTCTATACTTCTTGGGTGAGTCTATTATTCAGGTATTGGCACCTATGACGATGGCTGGATTAGAAAAAAATAAAAATCATACCAAACAGCGATTAAGTGATTACACTTTTTATTTGTGGATTTTATTGTTGTTTGGCTGTCTTTTTATGTTTTTGTTTTCTGAAATTTTGATTACCTATTTTTTAGATACTTCCTTTTTGGCGACGCATACGGTTATTCCTATTTTGAGTGTAGCCATTACTTTTCAGCTGCTTCATCGGCTTTATGGGCAGGTTATTAAGTTTCATAAAAAAACAAAAATCTTTACCATTGGAGCAGTAGGTAGTTCTTTTTTAAATATTGTATTGAACCTGTTATTGATTCCAGAATATGGTTATATAGCAGCGGCTTACACCACTTTAGTTGTAAGTATTATATATGCCTTATTTATAATCTGGCAAAGCGATAAAGTAGAAAAGCTAAGTATTCCTTATTTTAAATATTTAGTGTCTATACTAGTATTTTTGTTTTTGATTTCGATTACGAATATAGGGAACATTACTTTTATTGGGCGTATACTAATTTTTAGTGGGGTAAGTTCGTTTCTTTTATATTTTTCAATTATTCAATTTAGCCGAACTAAGTAACTATAGCCTCGCTGACTAAGATCAGCTCGGCAAATAGAGATTTTGGAGGCAGCAATTCTAAAAAATGGCTTTTCAAAACTATTTCTGTTACTACTCAGCATCCGTTTTTCTAACTCCTCCTAGCTAATCTCTTTCAGTTACTGGCTGAAGCCCTCTCTCGTCTTCAAAGAGGAGGAGACGTTTATATTTGAATATAAGGGCGAACGAAAAGTCGTTTTTATAATATGTAATCGTCTGATAAAAGTTACAAACTTTTAACATATTGGGTTGAAGTTACAAACTTCAACCATCGAATTTCGTTTTTTCAATGAGTTATATATTATGATTTGAACTTTTCGTTTGCCCTGATTTGAATATTTCGTTTTAAATACGTCTATAAAACGCAATCTTCAATCAAAGACGACTCCCCCTCTTCATAAAGAGGGGGTCGGGGGGAGTTAAAAATAAAATGCTGAACAGTTATAATAAATTTATAAATTATCTCTAGAAACAATACAACAATCCCCATCATTATATTAAACTGGAATGGGATAGAAGATACAATAGAATGTATCGACTCTTTGGATGGTCAATCCTATCAAGATTATTGCTTGTATTTAGTGGATAACGGATCTAGTGATGAGAGTCCTACTATTTTAAGAGAAAAATATGGTAATCATCCAAAAATTAAGCTAATACTAAATTCAGAAAACCTAGGTTTTACCAAAGGAAATAATAAAGAGCTGATCGAAATCCTTCAACAAGATAATTGTCCTCCTTATGTGGTGTTGTTAAATAATGATACCATTGTAGCTAAAGATTGGTTAGAACAATTAATTAATAGTGCTAAAGTGAATCGGGCAGATATCGTAGCTAGTAAAATGATTAGTTACCATGAACGGCACAAAATGGATAATGCAGGGCATATCATGTTGAATACAGGTGAAATATTACCCATCGGGCATTTAGAGCCTATAGAAGCATATAATCAAGGGTTTGAAAATATGGGAGCTTGTGCTGGGGCGGCATTATATGCCACTCCGATGTTAGAGCAGATTGGCCCCTTTGACGAATACTTTAATACGGGATATGAGGATGCCGAATTGGGGCTAAGAGCTATTGTCGCCGGTTATAAATGTTGGTATGAACCCAAAGCAATTGTGTATCATAAAATGGGTCAATCTATAAAGAAAATTTTTGATAGTGCCTATGCTGCAGAAGTTCAAAAAAATATTTTATATACTTATTTTAAAACATTGCCTTTTGGAATATTAGTTATTAATGTCCCTTTCCTTTTAGTTCGATATATTGGTATTATGGGCATTCATTTGATCTTTGGAAGAATAGATCATCTTAAGATTTTTTGGAAGGCCTGGAAACAAATATTAGAACAAAGGTCGATTATAAAAACTGCTCGCCGTAATTTTTTTTCCCGAACGCTAACTATCCTTCCTATTAGCAAAATACAAAAAAAGTTATCCTTTTTTATTCCTTATGACTTACTTCGATTTTATACCTATTTCGTAAAAAAGAAGAAGGGTTCTTCATTAGAAAAGTATGGGAATTAAAATAGTGTACTCTATGATTTGAGCATTTTTGCTCTTAATATTGAACAAAGTAGAAATTTTCTGGTAAAACTATGGTTAGAATAGCTTCAATGATTTTGCTATTTACTCATTTGTACATAGAAGTTTTTTAACTGGACTTTTGACTGATTAATTTTTATAGCCTCGCTGGCTAACGCCAGCTCGGCAAATAGGGATTTTGGAGGCAGAAATTCTACTTACGAGACGGCGACAGCCGTCGAATAATCTGTCAAAAGTCCAATTTTTAAGTAACGAGTGAAAAATGAGTTCCCCATCTTGGGTCGGCAAATTTAGAGCTAGACAAGGCAGAAAACATGAACGAAGTGAACCGCTTGCGGACGGGCTGCATGCAGGGCATCGACGAGGCTTTTTACTGCTGAATAAAGAAAAAATAATTCTTCCCCTTTGTTACAATTTATTATTCACATGTTCCTAAGTCATCTTTAAACAGGCTACTGGACATGTATAAGAACAGAGAAGTGAGACCTTCCTGCGTGCCGCAAGGCAGGCAGAGTAGAGAATAGAGATATATTTCGTTTAAAAAATGACTAATTTTCGTTGTTTGCAAACGAAATCTGTCTCCACTCTCTCTTCTCTGCTCTCTGTTCTAATTCAATGTCCAGTAGTGTATTAAACAACTTCATAATTAATAGATAAATGCTATCCTTCAACCAAGATAAATTCATACAAGAGTACATCACTAAGCGTCCAGTTTCTTTTTTTAAAAAGGACATAGAAGAAAATTATGACGAATTACTTGAAAAAATAAAAGGAAAATCTGTGTTAGTCATAGGGGGGGCTGGTACAATTGGTTCTTCCTTTATAAAAGCTATCTTACCATTTTATCCTGGTAGTCTTACCGTTGTTGATTACAGCGAAAATGGTTTGACTGAATTGACACGAGATTTGAGAAGTGCCTACAATAAATTTATACCCAAAGAATATATTACTTATCCATTTGATTTTGGTAGCCCCATTTTTAAGAAATTGTATAAGAGAAGTAATTTTGATATTGTAGCCTGTTTTGCTGCGCATAAGCATGTTCGGTCAGAAAAGGATCATTTGGCCATTGAGGCAATGATTAAAAATAATGTATATAACACTAAAATGTTATTGGATTTAGCAGCAGAAAACAAACCAGAACACTTCTTTTCTGTCTCTACAGATAAGGCAGCTAATCCTGTGAATGTAATGGGTGCTAGTAAAAAAATGATGGAGAAGGTGTTGATGTCCTATACGGATAGATTGAAAATAAGTACAGCACGTTTTGCAAATGTGGCATTTTCTAATGGTAGTTTATTATTTGGTTTTATACAACGTATTTTAAAGAGGCAGCCCATTTCTGCACCTAATGATGTGAAGCGGTATTTTGTGTCTCCAATAGAATCTGGACAATTATGTATGCTTGCTTGTTTATTAGGTAAAACAAAAGAGATTTTTTTCCCAAAACTAGAGGAAAGTCAAATGATGACTTTTTCTACCATAGCGGAACACTTTTTAAGAGAACTAGGTATGGAACCTGATTACTGTAAAACGGAAGAAGAAGCTAGAAAGAAAGCTAATGAATGGCATCCTGGCCTTACGAAATATCCTGTTTTATTTTTTACAACGGATACCTCTGGTGAAAAATCCTATGAAGAATTTTATGATGCTTCAGATAAGGTAGATATGGCGTCTTATAAGGCTTTGGGAGTAATTCAAAATGAAGAAGTACCAGAAAGGAAGGCAATTAATACCATGCTAACAGAAATTACAGATCTATTTGAAAATTCCGCAGTAGATAAAGCTGCCGTCGTTTCTTTAATGGGTAAGTATTTAACAGATTTTCAACATATTGAAACAGGGAAATCTTTAGATCAGAGAATGTGATAAAGCGATAGCCAAAATCTTATAGAATGTTTAAAAGCGCAACCGCCAAGCCCAATGTTTTGATGATTAAAGGGGCTAATCGTCTTGTTTTCTTTTTTAAGATAATATCTAATGAATAAGTTCTTGGACCAAAATAAGTCCAATAAATCTATCTCTTTTTTAGCTTCTCTACTCTCTATTCCTAATACTGCATAATTTTGAAAATTTTAACATGCTAAAATTAATATTCAAATTTATAGGCTTATTTATTCTAATAGTTCTAATTGGAGAATTGGGAAGGAAATCTATGAACTTGCCCTATTCCTGGGGAAATATCCAGTTAAGTTCTAAACTAGAATATATAAAAGAAAAAAAATTAGATCCCAGTACTTATTTTATAGGGTCAAGTGTCACTTATCATGGTGTAATTCCAAATTTGTTTGATAACTTAACTCAAAAAGCTCAAAATTCTTCTTTTAACCTTGCCTCTGATGGTACCTACCCTCCACAAACCCTATATATCGTAGAAAATTTACTAGAACAAGATACTACTATTGAGTATATTTTTTATGAGTTAAACACTATTAACCATCTCCCTAAACATCTTTTTCAAACAACACGCAGCAAATATTACTTAGAGCCTAAGCATTTATTTTTCTGTATCAAATATATATGGACTTCGGATTATACGAAGGGAACTAATTTAAGAAATACTCATAAATTAGGTTTAATTAGTAGATATTGTATTACCTATTTTGAAAGCTTATTTAAAATGGGAATGAGGAAAGAGGTGATTAATTCTTTCAACAAAAAATCTAAAAATGAATTAAAGAAACTCATCAATAAAGATATAGATGGATATGGTAAATTAGTAAATCGTAGATATGAAAATAAGAGCAGTCAAATGTCTCTTTATTTAGAGGATTTAGAGCGAAATTATGCTAATACTTATAGAAATATTGATAAAGCTACTTTTAATCCAGTCTTCAGAAATGTTTTGATGGAACAATTGAATACAGCAAAAGCAAAAGGCGTAACAATTATATATGTATTTAACGCTATTAAATACTCATTTGAAAATTTAGGAAATATGGTTGCCTTATTCCATTCCCTTCCAAAGGAGAATAGAATTGACTTAGCGAATCCTTCAAAAAATTCAGAACTATTCAAAGTAGAGAATAGGTGGGATGAAGGACATTTTAATCATAAAGGTGCTACTATTAATACAGAAAAAATTGTTGAAGTTTTAAAGCATTTAGGACCGACAAAAGAATAATTAGAATGATAAAGTTATTTTTTAAATTCACGGGCTTATTTTTTATTCTAATGGTAATTGGAGAATTAGGTTGGAAGTCAATGAACTTACCCTACTATTGGGGAAATATCCAATTAAATACTAAATTAGAATATTTAAAAGAAAAAAAAATTGATCCTCAAAATTACTTTATTGGTTCTAGTATTACATTTCGACAAGTAATTCCTACAATTTTTGATAGTTTAGTTCATCATGATATTGGATATAGCTTTAATCTTGGTTGTGACGGTACTTTTGCCCCTCAAACAACTTACCTTTTAGAACATTTAATCGAAGAAGATACGACTATTAATTACCTGTTTCTAGAATTAAATGGTTATGATTATTTTGCACAAAATTTTCGAACAACTAGAAGTAAATACTATCTTAGTATTCAACATTCACAAAAAATTTTTCAATACATCTTTGTCTCTTCCATATCTTTCGCAAATAAATTAGGTATTACGGGGATGTATTTATATTCCTATTTAGAAAAATTGACAGCATTAGGAATGCGAAAAGATTATTTAAAAGAAATTCACGAAAAAAATACTTTCAAAGGGGAGGTTTTGATGGGGAAACATAAAGATGGACATTATGCGTTTAATAAGTCAGTGACACCTAACAAGCTAGAGCGAGCTAGAATAGCCTCTGCGCTTAAAAAACTAAAAGATGATTTTTTAACTGCATATCAAGCCAAAGGAAAGAAAGAACTTCCTTTTAACAGTGCGTTAGCGGCACAATTATGGGCTTATATAGCATTGGCAAAAGAAAAAAATATTCATTTGATTTATATCTTAAATCCTGTAGAATGTGTATTCGATAAACCAGAAGAGATGCTTGGTCTTTTTGAAAACCTTCCTATAGAACACCGAATTGATTTAGCTAACCCTTTAGAAAATCCAGCGCTTTATTTAGAAGACAATAGATGGGATGCAGGACATTTGAATACTGCAGGGTCAATTATATTCTCTCAAAAATTAACCGAATCTTTTAATACTTTAATGAAGTGAATTTACTCTTTGAGCAATTAGGTTTTCGACTTTTTTTCCCCGTGGAAGGTGCTATATATTTTACGATTATTATAGCTATATATTTTGCATTACCTTGGGTGAAAGCCAGAGTTGGTTGGTTATTACTGGCTAGCTATGTTTTTTATATGTACTGGAATCCAGTATTTATATTGTTGATCTTAAGCTCTACACTTATTGACTATTTTGCGGCACTATTGATTGCTAATTCGAGTAATCAAGCTAGGCAAAAATTCATGTTGTTTATTAGTGTTTTTGTTAATTTAGGTATTTTTTTTTACTTTAAATATTATAATTTTCTGGTAGAGAATATTAATTATCTACTAGAAGCTATTGCCTTGGATATAACGATACCTGCTCATAGTTGGATGTTGCCAATAGGTATTTCTTTTTATACTTTTCAAACATTAAGTTATACTATCGACGTTTATAGAGGATATCAAAAAGCAGAAAAAAACTTTTTTGTTTTTGCATTATACGTATCATTTTTTCCTCAATTAATTGCAGGACCGATAGAACGATCTACGAATTTATTACCTCAGTTTCGAGAGAAGCACTTTTTTGTGTACGAGCGGGTTAGAAGTGGGTTATTGTTAATTTTATTCGGCTTATTCAAAAAAATAGTCATAGCAGATCGTTTTGCGGTATATGCAGACCAAGTATTTAATAATCCTTCAGATTATACAGGCATGGCGGCTATACTTGGGACGATTTTTTTTAGTTTTCAAATTTATTGT
>CAZXYA010000170.1:0-15685 GCA_964644655.1 uncultured Saprospiraceae bacterium
TGTTTTGTATAAAAATATTTGGATTAAGGAGTTGGATTTAGTGGAGGCGAATACGGATTTTTAAGATTCAATTGGTGGCTAAAACTAATTCGTGGTAAAAAATATTTGCCACGGATGGGGTTAGCCACGGATACCTCCTTTTATTTTGTTAACGCACTCATTTTCACCTACCAATCCCCGTAATAGCCACCATCATCTACATTATCTAACCAATCGGGCATTTCTTCTTTGATTAAAGCCTTCAAATCTTTTAATGCTTCTTTTGAAATATCACCTCTTTGAAAAAGAAAGGTATAGAACTTTTTAAAACTAGCTGCACTAGCTTTAATATTTGCCCGACTAGACCAAGTTGCTTTTCTGATAAACCAATCTCCTAAAAAACCACCGATTTCTAAAGCACCGTCTTTAGCTTCGATTATATCAGAATAGAGCAAATAATCGTTGATGTAAAAATCAACATTTCCAATATGACTGCTTACCGTACTGTCTTTTAAACCTGATTTCAATAGCCAAAATTCAAATTCTTTTAGTAACGTTTCGTTTAGCATCAAAATATTTAGGAAAAACTTTATCGACATTTTGTCCAAAACTGCCGTAATGATATATATACGTTAATGAACTTGAAATTTGGTTGGATAATGAAGATTTCTCCAAAACCAAAAATGAATTAGTTGGAAAAGGAGACTTATACAATATTTTATTAGGTGCGGCTATCAATGATGGTATAGATAGTTACCCCATATTTGATTGGACGCAAAGTTTATTGGATTTAAGCGATGAAATCTATGATTTTGAGGAAATGAATCTTAGGGAAGAAATTCTAGCTTATTATAATGAGGAAATTTATAATCCTAATATTTTTTACATCAATCGTTTGGAATTATTACCAACTTATAGAGGTTATGGCTTGGGTAAAAAAGTCATTAAAGATATTGTTCGTCGTTTTTCTGGTGCTTGTGGATTGTTTGTCCTGAAAGCATTCCCCTTACAAAATACTGCTACGGCAAAGCGTACAAACGACTTAGATGAATGGAATAAAAAAATGGCGTTTCATAAACTAGAACAAGATGGAGAAAAAGCTATCTACAAAATGTATAGTTACTATCAATCTTTGGGTTTTACGAATATACTCAAAAACGATTACTTCTTTTTTAATCCGCTCTTTAAAAATGAGCGGTTGGATAACATCTCTTTTGATTAAAGCTACTCAATTTAAACGACTATATCTTTTAGACCTGCTTAAAAAATAAATCAGAACCCCCAAAAAGACTAGCTGCGTAATACCATGCGTCATTCCTACTATTGGGTCATTATTAATTAGAAGGGGTCTTAAATTTGGAATATGTAAAAAAGTTTCATTGATTGCTCCACCAATCAATAAATAGTAACTAAGTACCAAGCAAATAATATGTACTTTAAGCCAATATTTATGCTTTAGCTTTACAGCTAATATGCCAGGCAGGATAACCACCAAACAAGCGACTGCTAAATAGTGTGGAAAAAACCATTTCCCAAAAGCATTGAGTATAAATAAAGCTGTGATATTATTAACCAGCATAGCATAAAAGAAATATAATCCCAATTTTCTATGCTTCGATGTCCCTTTTTTTCCAAAAATTACGATCGTACCTAAAATTAGAGATAAGCTTGCTGCTAAGATATGTGCAACACTTATGATTGTTTTTAGTAGCTCCATTTTCTATTTATTTATGATGATGAATTGCTACTACAAATCAAGTCATTTCCTTTCTTAGATAAAATTATGATTGACGAATGGTTGTTATTTCTTGATATTCCGTAAACGGAAAAATCATCCGTATATCTTGACCAAACGTCGAAATAGCAAAATCACGCTATAAACAATCGCGAAAAAGAAAGAAATAATGAGCGACATTAGTACAAATTCCATCGCTGCAACAAGGTAATCTCCTTGAAATTCATGCCTATCTAAAAAGAATAAGCATAAGGTAAGGAAACAAGCCGCTTTTACTAATTTAAGTAATATTGATTTATCCATTTTTATTTTTTTTATTTTTAATTTGTTCCAATAATGGGTCAAATTTTTCATCAAAATGATTTAAGAACCAAGCATTAACAATATCTCTTCGGAAGCGCCATTCCTTGCCTATTTTGGCGGCTGGAATTTTGCCATTTTGTGCCCAAGTATAAATAGTTTGTGGTTTTAATTTTAGGTATTTTGCCACCTCTTCTATGGTCATTATTTCGTCCATGAATTGAATTGTTTTATTGTTAAATGGTTATATTGTTATTGTCCATTTGTCAACAATATAACAATAAGACCATTCAACAATGAATCTTTGCACTTAATTCCCTTCTTTTTCCTGCTGCTCTTTCGGCAAATCTACATTAAATAATTGACCAACTGCGCCAAATACGGTAGTATAAAAATTCCCTTGTGTCTCTGTTCGGAATAGTTCAAAAGGCAAATCTTTGCTACCAATAAAAGGGCGCAAATTCCAAGATAATTGCATCCCGACAAAAGCAAAAATTATGACCCATACTTTAAAGACCGTCAAGCCTATTTTGGGATATACTTCGTTGGATTCAAAAACTCTGGTAAGCGCTTCCAAAACAATCTTCATCCCATAAAAACCAGAAAATAGAAAGACAAAAACATGTAGCAATTGCATGAACTGATAATTATCCCCCGATAATTGAAAGAACAAAACAATTGGTGCAAAGGCGACCATTACCGTTGTAACCACTACAAACCCACTCAGCAATAAAATCAATAACTGTTTAATCGCCATTTTTGACCCTAGAATTAATTGTACAATATATAAAGAAGGAAAACAAATCAGCATGGTTAGAAAGAGTAATAACCAAATTTTTACACCTGTTAGCATGGCTTGCGGCAAACTATTATAACTTCCCATGACCACACCGTAAGCAAAACATAGAATGGCAATTAATAAAGCTTGAGTACCAATTATTTTGGTGGTGTAATTTTGTTTACTGACATTTTCAAAGAAGGCTTCTCTGTCTTGTAATACTTCAAATGCTTTAGCGAAAGTAGATTTTTGCATAACTGATTTTACAATTTTAAAGTTGATAAATGCGAAAGATGAGCTAAAGATAAGAAATTATTTTATTTTTTATTACTGTTTTTTATTGTTTAATACTGTTTTATTCAAAAACTACTTTTTCTAATTAATCAGGGTGTATCCCAAATTGTCGTTTAATGGAAATTAATTACTTTTATTACTCTACCCTACTAAAATCCATTTTACCCTCAAGCTCACTCTTCCGTCCTTCGCTGCTGCTCAGCTCGGACGTTAATATTCACTTTTAACAGGGCAGCATAAATTTTTATGATAACACCTTGCTATTTTTAGCAGGATTAATCCTATTTTAGCCGAAAATCAATAAACCTTTAATTATGATAAATAGGCTACTTCCAATCATTTATTGTTTCTTTTTACTGAATACCCTTTCCTCTCTTAAGGCACAGAATGTACCTTCTCCGGAAGAAGTATTTGGTTTCCAAGTTGGTGCCGATTACAAACTGGCAGATTACGATCAAATGTTAGATTATTATAATCAATTAGCAACGACTTCAGATCGAGTAAAAATGATAGATATTGGGAAATCTGTTATGGGTAGGCCAATTAAATTGATGTTTATTTCTACCAAAGAAAATTTAGCCCAACTAGATAAATGGAAAGAAATTAGTACTGCCTTAGCTAGGGCTAAAATTACGCCTGAAGAAGCAGAAGCAAAAGTCAAAGAAGGCAAAGCCATCGTTTGGTTTGATGCAGGCATGCACGCAAGTGAACGAGCACATGCTCAAATGGCAAACGAACTGGCTTATAAAATAGCGACCGAAGAAACAGCAGAGATGCAGCGCATCCGAGAAAATGTAATTACCCTTTTAGTACCTTGTATTAATCCCGATGGCGTAGATATAGTGGTGGATTGGTATCGAAAAAATTTAGGCACGCCCTTTGAGACTTCCCGCACCCCCATTTTATACCAAAAATATGTAGGGCACGACAATAATCGAGATTGGTTTATGAATAATATGCCTGAGACCAAGACAGCTAATCGTATTTTATATCAAGAATGGTATCCGCAAATTATTCATAATCATCATCAAACTTCTCCAAGTTGGGCAAGAATATTTTTACCACCTTTTCGTAGCCCTGTAAATCCACGCATCCATCCAGGCGTAACAACAGGGGTTAATTTAGTGGGTACAGCAATGGCCAATCGTTTTGCAATGAAAAAAATGCCCGGGGTAATTTCTGGAACTAACTTCAGTATGTTTTGGAATGGAGGGATGCGAACGGCCCCTTATTATCATAATATGATTGGTATTTTAACGGAAGTGGCACATGCTACGCCTACCCCTCGTTTTTATGATCCTAAGAAAAAACCCAAAAGAGTAGCAGGCATTGCAGCAGATGGGTCAGAAGTTTTCTATCCTTATCCTTGGGAAGGAGGCGAATCTCACTTTAGAGATGCGGTGGATTATATGTTAACCGCTTCGATGGGTATTTTAGAAATTGCCGCTGATAGAAAAGAACAATTCTTACGCAATATTTACTTGATGGGCAGAGATGCGATTGAAAATCAAAAAGAAGCTTTTGCTTATGTTTTACCCGCCGAACAATGGGACAAAGGAGAAGCTAGAAATTTGGTAGAAATCCTACAACGTGGTGGTTTAGAAGCGCATCAAGCGACCAATGACTTCAGGATTGGGGATAAAAAATATGGAAAAGGTACTGTTATTTTTTATGGCGCACAGGCGTTTCGACCATTCTTGGTGGATTTAATGGAAAAACAAGCATATCCTAATCAATATTTATATCCAGGTGGTCCTCCAAAACCGCCTTATGATTTAGCAGGTTGGACATTGCCTATGCAAATGGGCGTTCAAGTGGATAGAATTGATTCCGTTTTTGCCACAACCACTAAAATGATTGAAGGCTTAATTCCTCAAAGAACAGGAACGATAGATGGATCTAATCGAAAAGGATATTTATTTACAGCAACCCAAAATGATAGCTATAAAGCGGTCAACCTACTTTTAGCAGAAGGATTGGAAGTCAATAGATTAACAACATCTACGAAAATTAGTAGCCAAACCTATCCCGCTGGTACTTTTTATGTCACAGGAAACAATTTGACTAAATCTATTGCCACAACTGCTGCAGCTACGGGCGTTCATTTTACAGGTACAGGGAATACCCCAAAAGGTAATTTAACCAGCATTAAAAAATTCAAATTAGGCATTTATAAAAGTTGGGTCGCCAATAAGGATGAAGGTTGGAGTCGATGGATGTTAAGAGAACATGCTTTTGATTTGGACACCTTACAGGATGCAGATATTCGTCGAGGGGATTTAACAAAATATGCTGCCATCATTATTCCTTCTCAACGCCCTCGTAGTATTATGCACGGGCATGATGTGAGTCGAATGCCGAAGGAATATACTGGAGGTATTGGTTTAGATGGTACTAAAATGTTGGAAGCCTATGTCAAACAAGGTGGTACTTTGATTACTTTCGATCAAGCAAGTGATTTTGCCATTGACCAATTTGGTTTACCAATTGTTAACGTTACTAAAAACTTATCCGACAAGCAATTTTTTATTCCTGGTTCTTTGATTCGAGCAAAGGTAGACACCGAAAAATCGTTGGCTTATGGTATGCAAGCAGAAGTAGCGGCCTCTTTTTCTAGAAGTCGTGCTTTTAAAATTAAAAAACCTTCCTATATGGGCGAAGGTGGAAAAGAAAACATCCAACGAGCACCAGCACCAAAAGCGGAGATTATCGTCAAATTTGCCGATAAAGACCTATTGATGAGCGGTTGGGCGCAGGGAGAAGATAAATATTTAAAAGGAAAGGTAGCCATGATTGATGTGCCACATGGAGCAGGCAATGTTGTTTTGTTTAGTTTTCGCCCCCAGTTTAGAGGACAGCCTCGTGGGACTTATAAGCTGATTTTTAATGCAATTTTTGAGGCAGCGAAGTAGAATGATGAACGATGAATGGTGAACGATAAATTCATTGAATACCGCAACTATTAATGGTTGACAAGTAATTTTGCCGATTGCTGGTTGTGCTACGGTAATCGGTAACTATAGAGCGTCAGGTTAAAATTGGTACTTTTTATTTTAATAATGCATCTAAAATCCCTGCCTGCGGCAGGCGTTGAAAAACTAATCCGCTGAGCAAAAAATACGCCCAACGGATTAGATTCCCATCGGATTTTTTAATTTAGAGCTTGTTAAGTACTTGTACAAAATTAATCGACACTTTAGAAAGAGGGTAATGAGTTGATGAGTTCATAAGATAAATGGGGTAAACAAAGCATTTTAGACCAAATACTAGGCTCATTAGCTCATAAATCTCATTAACTCAGTATCCTCAAAAAGTGTCGAATATTTCTGCTCAGGTACTTAGGAATTTGTTTGTGAAATGGAAAAGGGTGAATTTTAAACATATTCTTATTACAATTCATCGTTTATAGTTCATCTTTCATCGTTAAAAACCTAACCGACAACCGACAACCGACAACTGATAACTGATAATCAATACCGCTTATAAAAATCACTTAAAAATCCAGTTACTTGATCGAATAAAGGGACGGTCATTTCTGTAAATAAAACTTGGGAAGAAGGATCTTTGACTTCCCTATTGTTTTTTAAGCATTCCTCATCCTCTTCAGTTAAGGCTTCTTTTTGGCCATTAAAAGTGCCCCAATTAGACAAGTATAAATGAGTCCCTTCAAACTTTTCATTGGTAATAATGGCACCATTAAAAGTTTCGATAATTTTTAGGTCTAATACCCCACTTGATTTTATTTCCTTTGAGAAACAATGTACGTCTGCTTCTGCCCCCAAATAAGCAACGACAGTACTATCCCCTACTACGACTTCTTTTGTAATAACGCTATCTCGTTGTCGGTTGAATATAGTCTCTTTGACATGAGAATTGCCAATAGTAAAGGCATCAAATCTAATTTCTACTACATGATCTTTTGGGATTCTGTCAAATTGTGCGTCAGAAGGCAAAACAAATTGGACAAATTTATTCCAATTATACTTATTCACATATTCATATAATTGATTTTCAAAAAAATCAGCACTTAGTTTATACCCTAAATGATCCATTGGAATTGGGTAGAGTCCGACAAGAATAGTTGCTATTTCTTCTGCTTTTTGTAATTGGGCCTTGGTGTCCTTATACTCCCTCCGTTTGCTCAGGATATAAGAGAAATGCTTATGTGCTTCTATTGCCCCAGTACGATTTTCACTTTTAAGTTCGTCTAGACCTAAGGCGTATCGAGCTGCTACTATCTTTTCATCCGTCTCCCGTATTTCACGGTCATAGCCTTTTGCGTTTGGTAGCAATGAAGTGGCTACTGGAATTAGTTGAATTCGTTGATAAACTTTATCCAATCGTTGATATTCTGCTTGTACTTGTTCCCATTTCAATGGGTCCTGACTATTGCTAAAACGATTCAGATTTTGCTGGCTCTCTGTTACCAATAATGGATAAGCGGCGGTTAATACGCCTTGGGCTTTTTCATCTCCAGATTTTTTTTGGAGTCGATCGAGTGATTTGGTAACTGCTTCATAATGATTGCCTTTTTTCATCGCTTTTTCTCCGGTTGCACAAGCCATTAAGAAGCAAAGGGATAATAAATAAATTAGCTCTTTTTTCATCATTTAATTTTTTTGAAAATCGGATTTTTATTGTAAAAAGGGGTTGAAAATGGGAGACTTTTTATTAAGTAATCAGATAAAAAATTGATATTTATAATTATTTTAATTTGGGTTTAGTATGCGATAATCCGTTGGAAATCAAATCAACTGGGTAGAAATATTTCCCAACGGATTTATTTCCCCAACGGATTATATCAGTTTCTAATCTGACGCCTTAATTAAAACTATAGCATCTCCTAATTGCTAAATTACATATTATTTATTTTTTTAGTACATGGTACAGCGTGTAAAAAAAAAATTATCATTTTGATTTGCCCCCTAGCGCAGCTTTGCTGCTACTAAATAGGATTTTAAGGGAGCGATTATTTCGATTTTCCCGAAGGAAAATCGAAATAATCGCTCCCTTAAAAATCCCTTTCCGAGCCGCCGTAGACGGCGAGGTGAAATATCAATAAACTTTTGTTACATTATAAGTAATGCGGATTGATTAATCGGGTAAAATTTAGAGCTAAGATTTTTTCGATAGTTTTTGCCAAAAAATCAATGCATAGCCTAGCTACGGATTTATTTTTTGGTGAAAAATAGCGGAAAAAGATAGCTATAAATTACCCGATTAATTAGGCTGCATTACTTAATGGTACCGTGTTAAAAAAGTTTTCTAATATTTTGCTCATAACTCGCAAAGGTTTTTTTTCTACCAACATATTGTCCCGCTTGGACAGTTTCAAAGCAAAATATTATAGTTTGGAAATGTTAAATTTTTTAAAAATACTACAAATGTAGTTTTTAATTACTACATTTGTAGTATTAAAAGAAAAGAACTTCACTAACACACCTACGATATGGAAAAGATAAAATTAACAGAACTAGAATTAAAAGTGACCAAAGTCCTTTGGGATTTAGGCGAAGCATCTGTTTCACAAATTCAAGCAGCTTTAAAAGCAGAACGCGAATTTGCTATTACTACAATTAGTACGATACTAAAAAGATTAAAAGATAAAAATGCGGTTGATTTTCATAAGGAAGGACGACAGTTTATTTATAGCGCCTTAATTTCTGAAAAAGAAACACAAGCGGCTATGACCAATAATTTAGTCAACCAATTATTTGATGGTAAATCTTCGGTTTTAGTCGATCACTTATTAGAAGAAGATGCCTTTGAAGCGGAAGAATTAGAGCGCTTGAAAAAGCTGATTGAGGAAGCGCAGCAACGACAAAAATAATTACTTTTTCCTACGCCTTTAAATTAAGACTAATGAAGAAACGAATATTTTTGGCTGCTCTATTTTTACTGTTACTATTAGCCTATTTTGCATTGCAGCCAATACTGCCAAGGCCTTTTGCTTGGAATGATTTGCCTACAATTATAGGTAAGAAAAAAAGCATCGTCAATAAAGATAATATTTGGGTAGCGCCCATTACCAATACACAAGATTTATTAATCGATTGGCAAAAAAAACTAAATGCGCCTTCTTTGTCTGTGGCGGTAGGGCATCAAGGAGAGGTGCTTTGGAGAAGGTTTTCGCTACAGTACTTATGGTTATACTTTACTGAATGCAGTTATCCAAGAAGTTAGTCAACAACCCTTTTTAGAACACTTACAGCAAACAGTTTTAAATCCATTAGGCATGGTGTCTACCAAGGCAGGAGGAACAGGGACACCAATTGATAAAAAAGCTACTTTGTACGATGTAGCGGAAGGACAATATAAGGCTATTTATCCAACTAATATCAGCAACAAATGGGCTGGTGGTGGAATGTTATCAACCCCAACAGATTTAGTGCGCATGGGAAATGCTTTACAAGATAGTGCTTTTATTAGTCCAACGGCAAAGGCGTATTTATTTACCCCAATTCCATTAAAAGATGGAACGATGAATCCGCAACGATATGGGATGGGTTGGCGAATCGGCACGGCTACGGAGCATTTTGCACCCAAAAAAATCAAAGTCATTCATCATGGTGGGACAATCGGAGGAGGCATTGCCCTGATAATTATGTTTCCCGAATATAACCTGACAGTTGCTATGATGACGAATAGAAGCGGTTCTTCAGGAGAATTATTTATCCCAATTTTTGAGGTAACAAAACAATTTATTACTACAATTGAGCAATCATTAAAATCATGATTATGTACGATATTACCCAACTGACTTTTTTCACCAATACCTTAGCTTTCGCCCTAACCTATCTGTTGCACAGCACGGTATGGATTTTATTGACCTATTGCCTACTAAAATCCTCTTTTTTTAATACCCCTTTATTAAAGAATTATCTGTGGAAAGGGGCTTTAATTGGTGGGCTATTAACAAGTGTTTTGATTCACTTTAGCGGAAATAGTCTATTGGAAATTTATTTAGGGAAATCAGAAAGTATCGCAGTTGAGTCCAATCAACAATCCGTTGATGAACAGTTGCCAAAGGAAGGAAATAAAGGCCATCTAGAAGCGAAAGAAACAGTTGTTAGTATTGTCCAAAAAATACCCAAAACAGAGGCGACTCCAATAGTTGTAATTACAGAAAATAACATTAAAAATCAGTCAATAGATTTCATTAACAAGACTACTGAAGCTCAAGAACAACCCTTTAGCATAATGCCTGTTTTGTTGACAGTAGGATTTATCATTTGGCTACTTGGGAGTCTATTTTTTATTTTAAAAGAAACCATCCGACATTTTATTTTTATTAAAAAAATTGGCAAACGAACCAATACAAATCACCCGACTGTCATTTACGCTTTGAATAAAATTCGATTAAAATTAAAGCAAGAATTACCAATTACCCTAAGTCAATCGCCTGTTTTAGAAAGTCCTATTTTAATTAAAAATCAGGAAATCTGTTTGCCTGAAAAAGCAATTAATAAATTAGACAATCCGCAAATGGAAGCGATGTTGGCTCATGAAATTGCCCATGTCATCCGCAAAGATTATTATTGGAATTGCTTTTTGGTTGGATTGGATACCCTTTTCTTTTTTCAACCGCTTCACCGAATCGCTATTAAAGACATCCAATCCACCAACGAATTACTTTGTGACGAATGGGCCGCCAAAGTGATTGGTAATAATTTGGCTTTAGCCCAATGTTTATTAGCCGTTGCTACTTGGATGAAAAAACCGAATAAAACATACCCTTTAGTGGCAGGAATGTCGCTCAAAAAGTCGGAATTATCCGACCGAATTACTTCACTCATAAATTTACCCGACATGAAAAAACAACGTTTTAACACCTTAAAGGTAGGTGTACCTTTTATCGCTTTATTAGCTATGGCAATCTTTATTTTGCCGGGCTTTACTTTTACTAGTTTGACGGATACTTTACCGACTTTGAAAGAAGTGACGGTAACCAATAGTAAAGGCAGCAGCACTTATGAAATACCAGAAACGGAAACTCAATTAGAAGTAGCCGCATCTGGTATTACCGAATTAGAAAATGTAGCAACCAAAATAAAACAACAAACGGAAGCACGTTATACTAATTATGATGCAGCATTAAATCAAGAATTGGAAAAATTAGCAACTTATCAAAAGCAGCTAGAAATTCCTTCTTATGTAGAGCAATCAATTACACCAAATTTTCCTCAGTTTGATCCTATTGAATTGAACCATTCCTCAACAGTAGTAGCACCCTTAAAAACACCCATCATTCGTCTAGAAGAAAAATTTAAAGTTAATAAAAATCATCCCTATTTTGATTTATTTCAAACAACAAAACACAGCGAAGATGATGGTAAGTTGGATATGAAAAACATTTATTACGCTAATTTAAGTTGTGCAGGAACAACTCGACAAAAATTAGGTGGACCATTGGTGACGAATAAAGGCAATAAAAATTCCTTGATTTTCACTTTAGACTATGGCAGTTATATAGAATATGACACTTTACAAAATTGTGTACATCCATCAGGTCAGGAGGCACAAGGCTGGTTATCGAATTGGTTTGGCAAACAGATTTACAAAGCAACAAATAATGATATTCAAGGACATCATCCTGCTGTAGTAAAATCTCAATGGGTACAGCAAAGCGATAATCAAAAACAAACACCTATGGGAATTGAATTATTAGGACAAGCAACCGTCAAGATTGAAATATATACGACTAAAGGAAAACATATTACAACCGTAGCGGATGGTGTTTTTGAGGCAGGTGCCCATGAGTTCATCTTCCCACATGTCAATATCAAAAAAGGAACTTATAGATTGGTTTCTACGATAGATGGTGAAACCTTAAGTCAAAATATCCGAGTGAAAAGAACTCGATTTACTTATAAAAAAGAAAAAAATACTTGTGCTGCTTTACTTCGAGCGGTCAAAGGAAATAATGTTCAAAAAGTGAATGACTTAGTCCAAACTACTGATCCTAATTGCAAATATCGAGAAGAAGGCGAACCTCGTTCTCCCTTAAATGCAGCGGCTAGAAAAGGAAATATTGAAATTGGAAAATTATTATTAGCCGCGAATGCCGATGTAGAATTTAGAGCAAAAGGAGATGAAGGCGCTTTAATGGGGGCGGCAAGACATGGACATCTAGATTTTGTCAAATTAATGGTCGAAAATGGCGCTAAAGTCAATAAAACAGTAAGTAGTGACGGCACCGCTTTAATCAATGCGGTTCGTGGTGGGCATTATGAAATTGCCGAGTATTTATTAGAGCATGGTGCTGACCCTATGTTGGGGGTGTCTGGTGATGAAAACCCGATTGCGCATGCGGTGAATCAAGGCGATGAAATGTTGGATCTATTATTAAAATATCGGAAGCAGACAAGATAATTTGATAGGTTGTACGGATGTAGCGGATTGAGCGGATTCTCGTGGATTTTTTTCAAGAAAAAAGGAAAATTTGTATAAATCAGCCTAATTTGCTAAATCCGTACAACCTATTCCTCTTAGCAGGAGGAAACAAATTAAGATTTCAAAACTTTAAGGTAACCCTTTATAAAATTTCTGCTATCTTTAGCCGACAGTTATAAGCTGATTAAAACCTTAAAGTAGATGCCTACCGACAAAAAAGAAATTTTAAAAATAGCCTTTAATAAACAAGCTCTACTAACCGAAGAAGAATGGGCAGAAATGCGTTCTAGGTATTAAACCAGAATCTTTAAGTCGGATTCGGAAACAGCTTACAAGATAATAAGAAGGATTATTCCATTTTTGATTTTGCCACTCACCCTGTTATAATGCATAATCCCATATTAGTGTACAGCGTTAAAATCTGTTCTTATCCGTTTAATCCGTTCTCACCCGTGGTAAATCCTCCT
This sequence comes from uncultured Saprospiraceae bacterium, assembly GCA_964644655.1. Taxonomy (GTDB): domain Bacteria; phylum Bacteroidota; class Bacteroidia; order Chitinophagales; family Saprospiraceae; genus JAFMDF01. Next base: position 12,947 of record CAZXYA010000170.1, read on the forward strand.
AGCACGTCTATATTGTAGTCCATCCCACCCCTTTCTTAATCTACATCAAGGTTTCCAAAACATAATGGTTGTTACTTTGTCTTATATTTGAGAACAGCGATATTTTTGAGCAAATTCAACCCCTGTTCCCTATTCTCGAATCTCTAATCTAAAAAAATGACACTCGAAACGGATTACCTTATTATTGGAAGTGGTGCAGTTGGAATGGCTTTCGCCGATGTATTATTGGCAGAAACAGATGCCAACATTATTATAGTTGATAAATATGCCGCACCAGGTGGACATTGGAATGTCGCTTATCCATTTGTCACTTTACATCAACCCTCTCAATTTTATGGGGTGAGTTCTAAAGAATTAAGCAAAGGGCGCATTGACCAAGTGGGACTGAATAAAGGCTTATTTGAGTTGGCATCGGGGGCAGAAGTGAGTGCTTATTTTAAGGAAGTGATGCAAGATACTTTTTTGCCAACAGGCAGGGTTCAATATTTTCCATTATGCGAATACAAAGGAAATTATAAGTTTACCTCTATGATGACGGGCGAAGCATATGAGGTAAAAGTGAAAAACAAATTAATTGATGCGACCTATTTAAAAACGACCGTTCCTGCGACGCATACGCCTAATTTTACGATAGGAGAAGGGGTGAATTTTATGCCTTTAAATGATTTAACAAAAATAACAACTCCACCGAAAGGTTTTGTCGTAATTGGAGGTGGAAAAACAGGAATAGATGCTTGTTTGTGGTTATTAGAAAACCGAGTAAATCCTGATAATATTACTTGGATAGTCTCTAGAGATGCTTGGTTACTTGACCGATCAACCACACAACCATCCCCTGTTTTCTTTGAACAATCTATCGGGAATCAAGCCAATCAATTTGAGGCAATTGCACAGGCAACTTCGATAACTGATATGTTTGATAAACTAGCCGAAAAAGGGGTGTTAGTTCGCATTGACCAAAGCGTTCGCCCACAAATGTTTCATGGGGCAACCATTAGTCAAATGGAATTAACGGAACTGCGAAAAATCAAAAATGTTGTCAGAAAAGGGCGCGTACAAAGCATTGAAAACAACCAAATTATTTTAGAAAAAGGAACAATTCCTACCAGTACGGATATTATCCATGTAGATTGCTCGGCAAGTGCGATTACGAATTTAACAACCAAGCCTATTTTTAAGGACAATGTCATCACGCCACAAACAATTCGTTCTTACCAACCTGTTTTTAGTGCGGCAGTTATTGCGCATGTGGAAGTGAATTATGAAACAGAGAAAGAAAAGAATAAATTATGTCAAGTTGTGCCACTACCCAATCACGATACGGATTGGTTAAAAATGTTGGCAGCCCAAATGCAGAACCAATTTACTTGGTCACAGGATAAAGCTTTACGCAAATGGATAATGGAAAATCGCTTGGATGGTTTTGGTAAAATAGTACGCAATGCGGATAAGGAAAATCCAAAGCAAATGGCAATTTTACAGCGATTAAAAAATAGTGCATTACCTGCCATGATGAATTTACAAAAGTTTATTGCCGAGATTGATGCAGCCGAACAACCTGAATTGAAAAACCCACAATTTCAAGTAAAAAAATCCATGTTCTTTAATGGTCGTTTAGCAGAAATGCCAACAGAAGCATTAATGATTGGTGATGGAGAAATTTTAGTAAAAGTAGATAAATTTGCTTATACCGCTAATAATATTACCTATGCGGTGGCGGGCGATATGATTGGCTATTGGCAGTTTTTTCCAGCAATGGGCATAGATGCAGATGGTTATGGGGTAATTCCAGTTTGGGGCTTTGCGGATGTAGTGGAATCTAATGTGGAAGGCATTCCAATTGGAGACCGATTATTTGGCTATTTTCCGCCAGCAAGTCATTTAAAAATGACCCCAACACGGGTGAATGATAAACGATTTGTAGACGGGGCTGTACATCGCTCCAAGTTACCTGCTGGCTATAATATGTATCGAAGAGTGAAGGCAGAAAAAGGCTACCATTCTGCTATGGATAAGGCAAGAATGTTATTATTCCCCTTGCATTTAACTTCTTTCTGTATTTGGGATGCCCTGCAAGATAAAGATTGGTATGGCGCTAAACAAGTTATTATTTTAAGTGCTTCTAGTAAAACTAGTACAGGATTAGGCTACGCTTTAAAAGCCGATAAAACAGCTCCTCATGTGGTAGGTGTTACCTCTACCCGTAACTTAGATATGGTTAATAATTTATCACTATATGATACCACCCTCACTTATGATACACTAACACAAATTGATGCAACTATACCGACTGTTATCGTTGATATGTCAGGGAATAGTGATATTTTATTAACCTTGCATAAAGCATTAGGTGATAATATGAAATGGTGTATTAATGTTGGCATCACCCATTGGGACAAAGCATCACCAAAACCCAAGAAAGGCATCATTACCGAAAGAAGCGAATTTTTCTTTGCACCAGGCCATATTCAAAAACGAATGAAAGAATGGGGCCCTGCTGGTTTTGACCAAAAAACGTCCACTTTTATGATGGAAACGGCTGCTAAAACTAAAGAATGGCTGACGTTTAAAAAAGTCGATGGTTTGGCAGAAATGGCAAAAATTCATCAGGCAGTTTGTGAAGGGAAGATTCCTGCGAATGAAGGCTTGATTGTAGAAGTGTAGAAAAGTAGCCCAATAACTTTTCTTACGTAAATTTTGAAACCAACAAATTGTCGATAAATTTTTAAATTTCAATCT